>DEIW01000207.1:0-8144 GCA_002352705.1 Bacteroidales bacterium UBA2764
GGGGTTTGTCTTTCCCATAAACGGTATATAGGACCTCCAGCCGCGTTTGGGATAAACAATATCATGGATATTATCTAACCGTATGGCTCCTTGACCAACCTGCGAATATAACTCCGAGGGCTGGGTCATCCGGTAGTGATTCAAAATCCGTGCCAAAGCCAAATCATGGTTGGCGGAAAGGTCTTTATCCATCGAGATGGCATCTTCTACCAAGCGTTCGCCGTGTTTGATATACTTGCGTTCCTCTCTGCGGAAATATTGTGTCAAACAGTTTTTGGCTTTGGCGGTTATCACCATATCAAACCATTCTTTCTGAGGATGCTGACTGCTGGAGGTCAGTACTTCTATCTGGTCGCCGCCTTTCAGTTTGTAGGAGAGAGGCACTAACGAATGGTTGACTTTGGCACCGATGCAATGTTCGCCGAGGTCGGTATGGAGCAGGAAGGCAAAATCTAATGCTGTGGAGCCTAACGGCATCGTTTTGATTTCTCCCTTCGGCGTGAAAACGAATACTTCTTGGGCGAAAAGATTGAGTTTGAAGGTGCCCAGGAATTCCATCGCGTCTTTCTCCGGGTGCTCCAATATCTCCTTGATCTCACGAAGCCATTTGTCTAACTCGCTGTCATCTGATTCGCCGGTCTTGTATTTCCAGTGGGCTGCATAACCGCGCTCTGCTATCTCATTCATACGGTCTGTGCGGATCTGTACTTCAATCCAGTCTCCGTTCTGACCCATTACCGTCACGTGCAGAGCCTCGTATCCGTTGGCTTTAGGCGTGGAAATCCAGTCACGTATCCGCTCCGGATGCGGACGGTATAATTCCGTAATGGCGGAATAAATCATCCAGCACTGGTCTTTTTCGCTCATGGACTCGTTCGGAGTGAAAATAATCCGCACGGCCATCAAGTCATAAACGTCCTCAAAAGCACACTGCTGACGGACCATCTTTTTCCATATCGAATAGACGGATTTGATGCGGGCTTTCAGCGTATATTGGTACCCCATGCTGGTCAATCGCTCACGGATAGGACCGGCAAACTGCTCGAAATTCTCCAACTGATGGGATTTGACGGCCTCCAGTTTGTCGTGAATCTCCTGCCATGTCTCCGGATGCTCGTATTTGAAACTCAAATCCTCCAATTCCGTCTTGATCGGGAACAGACCTAAGCGATGGGCTAACGGCGCATAGATATATTGGGTCTCGCCGGCTATTTTATATTGCTTGTCTTTCGGTTGGGCACCTAAAGTCCGCATGTTATGCAAACGGTCGGCTATTTTTATCAGCACTACACGGATGTCATCGCTGATTGTGAGGAGCAGCTTGCGGAAATTCTCGGCCTGCTCCGAGGCCTGCTCGCCGAAGACTCCTCCGCTGATTTTGGTCAGCCCGCTTACAATCTGGGCAATCTTGTCGCCGAAGAGACCGGCGATGTCCTCTACCGTATAATCCGTGTCTTCCACTACGTCATGTAGAAGAGCGGAGCAGATACTCGTACTTCCCAAGCCTATTTCACGGACGCAGATGCGGGCTACAGCTAACGGATGCATGATATAAGGCTCGCCGCTCAAACGACGGACACCATGGTGCGCCTGATTGGCAAAATTGAAGGCATGCGTAATCAATTCCACTTTCTGACGATGTGGAGTCTGGGCGTAATCCGCTAACAACGCTTCGAATTCGCGTTGGATCATTTGCTCCTCTTCCTGTGTAAATTCACTCTTTTGCATGCATTCATAACCTTTCGACCTGCAAAATTACAAAAAATATTTAATATACGCAAGTACGCACGCATAAAAAATGAAAAAAAATGCATATTTGCTACTTTTTAATAGGTATTCCCCATGGAAACTTTCTGCTTTCGATATTTTTTCTAAAAAGCAGATTTTCTTGTCCTGTACATCCCGGAATTTCCTGCCTTCCCGCTATCCCCTGTCTCTCCTGAACATCCAACCATCCCGGAGCCCCGCTATTCCCGGTTTCTCCGGAATATCCGGAATTTCCGGAATAGCGAAGCGGTCCGTATATGATCCGCATGTAATCCGCATGCTTTCTGCATGTTATCCGCATCTTTTTAGCATCCAAACGCGGGTGATTCGCGGGTGATTCACGGGTGATTCGGGGGAGATTCGCGGGATATTCTGCTAACGCCACCGCTAGAACAGCGGAAGAAATGGCGCCTGTCGTGTCTGTCATTTTGGACAGATCGGCATCTTCCCGTTTTCGACCGCAAAGGTACAAAAAAAAATTGATATACGCAAGTGCGCACGCATAAAAAATGAAAAAAAACGCCTTTTGGCACAAAATTTGTCCTTCTTTCGACGATATGTTTTTAACTTTCAACTTTTTGTTGTACCTTTGCAAACAATTAAATTGGATAAAATGCGCAAGTTGTTCTTGATACTATTCGCAATGACAATGGTGGTTGGCACATCATTGGCGGAAAAATCCTATACCCTTGTACTGGACCCGGGACATGGTGGAAAAGACCCCGGCGCGGTAGGTAAATTCTCACAGGAGAAAGATCTGAACCTCTCTCTGGCTTTGGCTGTCGGAAAACTGATTACAGAGCAATATCCGGACGTGAATGTGGTCTATACCCGTTCGACGGATGTGTTTATCCCGCTCCAGACACGCGCGGACATCGCCAACAAGAACAATGCGGACCTTTTTATCTCTATCCACGCCAACGCGTCGGCGTCGAAAGATGCCAAAGGAGTGGAGACTTTTATTCTCGGTACGGAGAAAATGGAGAAAAACCTTGACGTGGCGATGAGGGAAAACGCGGTGATGAAACTTGAGGCGGACTATAAAACAACCTACCAGGGCTTTGACCCGAATTCCATCGACTCGTATATCATGTTCGAATTGATGCAGAATAGCTTCATGGATCAATCGCTACAGTTTGCCGAGCAGGTGCAGAAGCGCTTTGTCGGTCATCTTAACCGGTCCGACAGGGGAGTACAGCAAGCTTCTTTCTGGGTCCTGCTCAAGACTGCATGTCCGTCCATCCTCTTTGAGATGGGATTTATTTCCAATCCGGAGGAAGAGCGTTTCTTGAACCAGCCCGCTTCCATCGCCCAGATGGCTAACGCTTTGGTGAATGCCTTCGGCGCCTACACCCATAAACAGGCGGTCAGAAAGGAAAAACTCGCCATAGATACCACTCGCACTGCTGCTGTGACGGCTCCGGAGCAGACCAAAGAGGCGCCGAAGAAAGAGAATAAAAACGAGGTTAAAACGTGGTCCGAACCGGATAAAAACGGAAATATTACGTATTACGCTCTCCAGATATGTGCCTCGCGAACCCTCCTCTCTTCCGATGATCCGAAACTCAAAGGAGTAACTTGCGAGTACCGCAAACTGGGAGACTGGTATAAATACTATGCGATAGTGGACACGGATCGTAACAAAGTCGTTGAGAAACAGAAGGAAATAAAAAAACTCTTCCCGGATTGTTGGATTACAAAAATTGAAAAATAATATTATACTAAACAACAATGAAATACGCACGTGAAATAAAAGTCGGTGTATTAGCCACCATTTGTCTTTTCTTGCTTTTTTTTGGTTTTAATTTTTTGAAAGGCGTGAATATTTTTTCGCCTACCAATTCGTACCATGGCGTCTATGCCGATCTGCATGGACTGGAGGAACAGGCTCCAATCTATATTCATGGACATAAGGTGGGGCAGGTGGATGCTATTCATTATGATTTTACGAGAGACAGCGCCTTTGTCGTGGATGTCTCGATTAATAAGGACATCCGCTTGCCTTACGGCACCCGCATGGTCTTGGTCGCTGACGGGCTGTTAGGCGGTAAAGCTATTGAACTGAAACTAACCGATGACCATACTAATCCGGTAATCGACAAAGGGGCGTTTTTGACAACCGCTTATGAACCCGGACTCATGGAGACGCTGCAAGGGGAAGTGCTTGCTCATGTAGACCAGGCTGTCAAAGATGTGGATAAAGCTGTAAATAATATTGACTCGTTGGTAGCTTCCCTGCAAAGCCAGGTTGAAGGAAATCATATCAGGAGATCCCTGACGAACATTGACCGTGTATCTACCGACCTCACTTCCGTTTCCGCTGACCTGAAGAGCGTAATGTCCAATCAAATGCCGCGCATTATCAACAATGCTGATACGGCGGTCGCAAACCTCAATACCGTGGTCGCAGATGTCAAAGCGGCGAATTTAAAAGCTACGGTGGCAAAGGTGGATACCGCGCTGGATAATGTAAATGCATTGGTCGGAGACGTGAAAGGACCTCTCTTGACACGTATCAATGCCGCTGTCGTTTCCGCCGACTCGCTGCTCGTCGACCTGAAGGCACACCCGAAAAGATATGTCCATTTCTCTATTTTTGGGAAAAAGGATAAATAATTTGTTCCACATATGGTAAATTGAATATTTGCTTATTTGATTATTTTCTAAATAACAAAAAAAAATCAATACCCGCAAACCCCCTATTTTTATTGAGGTTGCGGGTATTTTTTTGTGAAAAAATGCATTTGCTCTTGCGTATTTCAAACGACCTATAAATCAACAAGTTACATGTTGATAACTTTCGCAAATTGTTGAAAATGAATAATTTATACGTAAGTGCCTAAAAATCCGCTATTTACATCTATCTGGGAAATTTGTCATTTTTTGGAAATTTGGTCATGTCAAAAAAAAGCAGTACCTTTGCACTCGTTTTCGAAATGAAGATACACAATTAAAATGACACAGACACTCTTACAACAATGGGCTCAATGTCAGACTATTTTGGCTGATAACTTGACGTCAAGTGCGTACCAGACATGGTTCGCGCCTATTGTTCCTCTTTCCTTTGCGGAAGGAGTGCTTGTGTTGCAGGTTAAATCGCAGTTTGTGGCGGAATATATTGAGGAAAATTATATTCCTTTATTGTCAGCGGCTATCATTCGCGTATTCGGGCAAGGTACGCGCCTGGAATACCGGGTGCTTATTGATTCGGCTTCGGGCGCGGGTACGATGTATCCTTCCTCTGGTGGCGCGCCCGAGAGAGGGAATTGGCAAATTGCCAAACCGCAGACAAATATCACAAACGATGATCTGCCTAAACTGAATGAGTTATATACGTTTGATTCTTTCATTGCCGGAGAACCGAATAAATTGGCGCGTACTGCCGGACTTGCAGTTGCTAAACAACCGGGATACACCGCCTTCAATCCCCTTTTCATTTATGGGGGTAGCGGGGTGGGAAAAACCCATTTGGCTTGTGCTATCGGGCATCAGGCATTGGCGCTTAATCCGCATGCGCGCGTTCTTTATGTCAGCGCGAATACTTTCAAACTCCAGTTCCAGGATGCGCGTAAAGAGAATAGAATACCGGATTTCTTGAATTTCTACCAGTCTGTCGATGTGTTGATTGTAGATGATATTCAGTATTTCGCAGGCTTGAAAGGAACACAAGATACCTTCTTCCATATCTTCAATTATCTCCAGCAAAGTCGCAAACAGTTGATTCTGACCTGTGATAAACCGCCCGTTCAACTCAAAGATATTGAGGAGCGCCTTTTAACCCGCTTCAAATGGGGTTTGGCGGCGGAAATAACTCGTCCTGATTATCAGTTGCGTAGGAATATCTTGCTCTCGAAAATGCGTCGGGACGGTATAGTGCTTTCCGATGAGATAGTGGATTTCATTGCTTCGAATGTACGGGATTCGGTGCGTGACTTGGAGGGTATTTTGGCTTCACTTCTGGCGCATTCTACTTTGACGGATTGCGAGATTGACCTCGCTCTTGCAGAGAAAGTGGTTAGCCACATCGTGGCACTCCAGCCACAGACAATTACGGTGGAGGATGTATTGGGCGCAGTGTCGAAGCAATTCAATATCCCCGAGAAGACGCTTACTGCCCAAAACCGCTCCAAAGATGTTTCTATGGCGCGGCACATCGCTGCTTATCTCAGCAAGCAGTTAACCGATAGTTCCCTTACGGAGATTGGGTTCCGCATGGGACGACGCACGCATGCTACTGTGCTCCATTCGGTTACATACATCCGTAATCTCATGGAGGAGGATGCTGCCCTGCGCCAGCAGATTGCCCGCCTACAAGCCGATTTACAGCATTAAATGCGATACCATTGATAGATCTGACTCACCCGCTGAATGTTTGCCGCGCCTCTGCCGGTACGGGAAAAACATATACGCTGGCAGCCTATTATGTAGGACTGCTCCTTTCCGGTGAGGATTATCGGTCTATCTTAGCCATCACTTTTACAAATAAGGCAACCTCGGAAATGAGCGAGCGGATATTATCTTATCTATATGCCATTTCACAAGGGGAAGCTAAAGATTTCTTACTGCGCGCGCGGTCGTTTATGATAAGGAACGCGCAGGCTTCCGATACTGCTCTGCAGAAACGGGCGCACGACTGTTTCAGGGCTATGTTGCTGGATTACGATAACGTTCGTATTCAGACGATTGATTCTTTCCTGCAAACACTGATGACAGGACTCGCAGGAGTGCTGCATATGAGTGCCGGATGGACCACTGAACTGGATTCCGATCATGTAATCAGGCAGGCGGTGGACCAGTTGCTCACGACCGAGATGTCTGCTGAGGACAGGACGATCTTGGAAGATTATATGCAACTTAAATTGGATCAGGAAGCCTTCTGGGATGTCCGTGCAAGCCTGTGCGCTATGGCGAAAGAGCTGTATTCGGAATCCGTACAAACACTGGATGCGGATAACCGGATTATGTTCTCTTCTGCTGACATCATTGCCCGTCGTCGTGCGCTGGAGGAAAAATGGAAGGAAAATACAGACCTTAGAGCGTTAAAAATACTTCTGGAGAAGTGTGACCCGACGGAATATAACCGTAACACAATGTATGCTTACCAGCGTCTCAAACGGAGTGTAGAGGATCCCGCACAACTCTCTGCTAAGGATCGTTTTAGAGGGGTAAGTGAGAAAAGTTGTAACGCCGGGGAGATGGCAGAAGCATCGCTTTTGGCAGAAAAGGTAGGGCGGGCTTATAACACGCTCCAACTGACTCTCCGTTTCAGTAGAGACATGGAATTGATGGTTTCGCTCAAAACACTTATACGGCGAAATTTGAATGAGGCAAACTGCGCCCTTTTGGCACAAACAGCCGGCACACTCTCTAAAGCGCTGAAAGCAGGAGATGCTGATTTTATTTTGGAGAAAGCGGGCATCCGGTATCATCATATTCTGATGGATGAGTTTCAGGATACCAGCCGTCTTCAATGGAATGTGATTCGGCAGCTGGTGCAGGATGTGTTGGCGGGAACAGGAAACACCTTGTTGATTGTTGGGGACATAAAACAGTCTATCTATCGCTGGCGCAACGGTGATTGGCATATAATGGCTTCGCTGGGAGCGGACGGGACTCGGTTCAGCAAACAAATCAATCATGCTTTCCCGAACCTGACGCGTAACTACCGTTCCAGTGAACAGGTGGTGAAGTTCAATCTGTCGATCTTCCGTCATATCATGGATAATTACCCTTATCCCAAGGAGCAGGCCATGATAGAGGCTATCTATGACGAAGGGTTTACGCCGGAGACTCTGGAGGATTTCTATCAGTCTCATTCCAAGAAAGGAGGATACGTCCGCTTCAGGGCTTTTCCGAAAGGTACCAAGGAAGAGCTGGCGATGGATATGTTTGATACGATGGAGGATTTGTTACGGAGAGGGGCGGTTCCGGAAGATATGATGATTCTCGTTCGGGAGAAGAAAGAGGCAACGCTGATTACCGATATCAAAGCACAATTGGATGAAAAAAACTATCCCATGCTGAGCAAAGCAGGAATAGTGAGTGCGGATAGTTTCTTGTTGGAAGCTTCGCAGGCTGTAAAGACGGTTATCGCCGGATTGCAGGTGGTGGTGCGTAATGACGAGGTGGCTCAGAAATATCTTGAGATGGCAACCATTCACCCTGAGTGTATCGCTCGTATTCGTGAGAACATAAATCCGGAGACACCCCTCTACGAAGCGATGTGTGAACTGATTAGTATCTTGCTTGCGGATGATGACAACTGCTATACAGGTACGGAAATAGCATATGTTAATAATCTGTTGGATCGTACCAAAGACTACATAAGCGCATATGGTAGTAACATGGAGGATTTCTTGATATATTGGGAGGATACC
>DEIW01000207.1:8191-13702 GCA_002352705.1 Bacteroidales bacterium UBA2764
TCATCTACAGATGCTATCCGTATTCTCACGGTGCATGCCAGCAAGGGCCTCCAGTCTCAGACTCTTTTTATTCCCTTCTGCATGTGGCCCAAAGAAGCAGGAAAACATCCGCAGAAGATATGGTGTGAGGTGGCGCGGGAATTAGAGGCTGGAAATGATTTCGTTCCTATTCAGGACGGAGCGGAGATGGAGAACTCTGCCTATCATGACGAATACGAAGCGGAGCATTTGAATATGCGGGTTGATAACCTGAATATGCTATATGTGGCTTTGACCAGAGCGGAGGATAATCTCTATGTCTCTACCGCTTATCCCGTCACAAGCAAAGGACTGATGGGAACGTGTAATCATGTCGGACGTTATATGATGGACTGGCTGGAGGCAGATGAATACGAAGCTGGGGAACCGGTTATCAAACCACAGAAAAATAATACTTCCGCAACAACTGGACTATGCCAGTCGGAACTGTGGGCGGATAGTTCTCAGGTTCGCTTTGTCCAGTCTCAAGAAGGAGCGCTCTATACCGATTATGGCGATGAGGCTTACCGCCGTCTGGCGAGGATAGACGAAGGCTTGTTATGTCATGAGATCTTTGCCCATCTACGGAAGGCGGAGGACTTGGACGAGGTGCTGGATATGTTCAGGTCCAGGGGAACGATAGAGTCGGAGGCTCAGCGCATGGAATTGCGGAATTTGATATCTTCTGCATGGGAAGGAAATGACCGGATGAGGGATTGGTTTACCGCTCCTTGGATCCTCAAACTCGAGGAAGCGATTTATATTGACCACCGCGAATTGCGGCCGGATCGTGTGATGATTAACCCTGATACGAATGAGGCGGTCGTTCTGGATTATAAATTCGGAGGATGGGAAGATAAATATATTCAACAAGTCAGGGAATATATGACGGCTTTGAAACGGATGGGATATGCCTCCGTCAAAGGCTATTTGTGGTTCGCTCGGAAAAATAAACTGATGTCTGTCAATGGATAGTTTCTTGCAACAAACAGCGCGCTCCATCATTGAAACCACGGATTGGGAGCTTCTCAACCGCACCACATTTGTGTTGCCCTCTCAGCGTGCCGGATTGGTCTTGAAAGAGGAACTGCTAAGGCTTCAGCAAGAGGCTCATGCACAAGCTGTATGGGCGCCTCGGGTAAAAACTCTTACTCAACTGCAAGATGAACTGAGCCCTCTTTATCCTGAGGATGAACTATTCACGGTTGTGCGCCTCTATCGACTCTATAAGTCGCTCTCAAAAGGAGACATTATGCCTCTGGATATGTTCTATGGATGGGGACGGCAGATGGTTGCGGATTTTAGCAATATTGATGCTGCCATGAGTCAGGAGGAGGTCCCTCATTTCTTTGCAAACTCCATTGCAGCGCATGAGCTGGAACAATGGAAGCTGGATCCTGATACGGAAAGTCGCCTGAAGGCGCTCATTAACCCCGGTTCCTATTCTGCGGGAAAGGATTCAGTACGTTCGTATTTTGAGGATTTATGGCAAAATCTGTATAGTCTTTATACAGATCTGAATCAGCAGATGGCAGTGGAGAATAAAGGTTATCCCGGCATGAGACAGCGTGCCGTCATTACCCGTTGGGAGGAAGAATCGGTTCAAACGCAAATTGCAGGAAGAACTTATATCTTCGTTGGTTTCAATTATCTGTTGCCGGTTGAACGTGAACTGATGACTCTTTTGCGTGATAATGGTCAGGCACGCTTTTATTGGGATTATGTGGCGGATTTTGACACGAATGAGAAGGCATTCTCTTTTACTAAAATCAATAGTAATATCTTAGGCTCCGAGTTGCCGCCGCGAGAGTGGGGACCCGTACGTGATGTCTCTGTGATTTCTTGCGTCTCGCGCGAAGCGCAGGCTCAATACGTACATCAATGGCTGAAGGAGAATTATACAAGGAAAGGACAACGGGTAGGTGTGGTTATCTGTGATGAGACAATGCTTGAACCCGTCATATATGCGATTCCTGCAATTACGCTGGAAGGGGAAAATGAACCCTCTCCTGTGAATATAACGAAAGGTTTCCCCTTACGGAATACTGCCGTTTACGCCCGTCTGATGGAATGGATGGCGAAGCCCGAGAGAGGAAAAGCGGAGACAATCGTTACTCCGCAGCTGATGGATGAACTGATAGATTACCTCTTCCCCGTGCAAGAGAGTGACATGCCTGGGCAGGAAGAGGCTAAGCCTGTTGGATGGCAGGAACTGCTGGTCCTCGAATCTGAATTTCAGGTTCGGAAAATCATTAACCGGATGCGCCTGCTGCTAACTTCCGGTATAGGGGAGGAACCATTCACCCTGAAACTGCTGCGGCTCCTTTTCCGGCGGATGATGGAGAGTGTGACCATGCCTTTCCATGGCGAACCGGTCACAGATATCCAGATAATGGGTGTACTGGAGACCCGATTGCTTGATTTTGACAGACTGTTACTGTTGAATGTAGAAGAAGGAATCATTCCGCAGAAACAGTCCGATAACTCGTTTATCCCCTATTACCTCCGTAAGACATATCATATGCAGACTCCGGATGAGAGGGCGACAGTCTATGCTTATAATTTCTTCCGTTTGCTTAGTCGTACTTCGCATGCTACGTTGCTATATGCCTCGGCGGACACCGCAGAAGGGGGGAAGGGACAGTCCCGGTTTATTCTCCAGATGCGTTATTCGAATCATTTTAATGTCGTTCAGACGCATTTGAGCGAGCCTGCGGTAGTAAAAACGACCGGCATGGATGAGATGGGAAAAGGTAGGTCTATGGAATCGTTGCTTCATCTCGGTCCGGATGGATTCTTGTATCGCCAGGACGGACACCCGTTCCGGTTATCGCCAAGCGCACTTAATACGTATATCTCATGCCCGCGGTCTTTCTATCTCCAGTATATTATGGGTATCAAACCGCCTCAGGATGAGGAGGTCCTTTATGCTCCAAATACGATGGGCTCTTTTGTTCATCATATGATGGAGTATATCTATCGTAATTATCTGGGATGCACGGACTCGGCGGTTACACGGGTGACGCCGGAGGCTATCGGAAAAGTGAGAGATGACGACCAAAAGATGCAAGAGGCGCTGGATGCCGTTTATCAGATCATGAATGATTATATACAGGACCACCATACCGGAGAGAATGTAATTATCAAAGGGTATGTACGGAATATTCTGGACCGTGATATAGAAGATGCAAAAAATGGGCTGCAGATTGTTCTTTTAGAGAAGGAACGGATGTTCACGCTTGAGATACCCGGTATAGGAAAAATTCGGACTGGGGGAACGATTGATCGTTTGGATATATGTGGGCAGGACGGTGCTGAAAGACTCCGCGTAGTGGATTATAAATCAGGTAGTTATACGGATTCTACGCATGACAAGAAGATGTCTGCTTCATGGGATGATATCATGACGGATGCCGATAAATCTTACGTCCGGCAGACGATGGTGTATAGTAGGGCGGTGAAAGAACATGACCATACCGGGCTGCCTGTAGAACCGAACCTCTTCTTCTGCCGCCGTAAACTGACAGGTATTGTTACCACGATTGATGTGGAAAATGAAACAGTGCATGATTTTGCGGCTGTTCAGGAGCGGTTCACGTCTCTTCTTGCCGATAAAATCAAGGAACTGCTGACGGCGGATTCCTTCCCGCTTTGCGAGCCGGATAAATGTCCTTCTTATTGCCCGTTCTTTGTTTTATGCGGACGGAAACCCGCTGAATTCTGACTTCTGAATACTGAACATTATGACCCGATATTATCTCGTTGCTGACCATCTTTTTGCCATCAAGGCGGAAGCAGAGTGTTTTGAGAAATGCCCTAATTATAAGCCTTTTCAAACGGATAAACCTGAGGCTCCTTCCGAACTCTTCACGATATGTGTTGATTCAGCTTCTTTACCTTCGGCAGAAGGGTGGGAGGAAATCTATACAGACCGGTCGGACGAAGATATGCCTCGCATAGAGATGTATCGCAAGGAAGGTCGCTGGCTCTTTTTGATATCGATGTACCGGGATTCGGAGGTCGTATGTGCCATGAATTGCTCTGCGGACTGGAAGGAGGTGCGGCTTTTTACGTCTGATCCGTATATGCGTTTTGCGGTGGATAACGCAGCTATGCTGGTCTATGCGTTTGCTGCCGTATCGTCTATGACCCTCCTTTTTCATGCCTCTGTCATCGTCCGTCAGCAGCAAGCTTTCCTTTTCCTCGGACATTCCGGTACGGGTAAGAGCACCCATTCCCGTCAATGGATGACGGCTTTCTCTGACGCGGAACTGCTTAATGACGATAATCCCGTTCTTCGTATACTCCAGGATGGCGCGGTGCGCGTCTATGGCTCGCCTTGGTCAGGGAAAACGCCTTGTTATAAAAACAAAAGTGCACTTGTTGGTGCACTTGTTCAGTTGGAGCAGGCTCCGGAGAACGCTATTGCGCCCTTGCGCATGACTCAGGCTTACCCGTATATCCTCTCCTCGGTCAGCGGACTGAAGATTCTGCCTCAGATGATGGATAGTCTCTATGTTTCTATCGCTCGATTACTGGAATTGCGGCAGGTATATCTCCTTCGTTGTCTGCCGAATCCGGATGCCGCACGATTATGCGCTCGAACGTGTTTATCTTAGTCCGGTCATACGGACGTGCCACGCGGATATAGTTCTCCGTGAATCCGTACATCCATCTCGCTTCTCCGGACTCCCGCCTTTCGACTATTTTGCCTTCCCACAGGACGATGCCTTCATATCCCTCATGATCTTGGTAGAAGGCTTGGGTCTTCCGTTCGCTGATGGCATGCAGTTCGTGGCTGCGGCGTTCACGTTCTTTTTGAGGGATAACCTCCAGATCCATCTCTAACATACGCGTGTTGGCACGCTCGGAATAGGTGAATACGTGTAGTTGTGACACCGGTAACTCCGCAATGAAACGCTTGTAGTCTTCCCAGCATTCCGCACTCTCGCCCCGTACACCTACCATGCAATCTACACCGATGAAAGCATCCGGCATAGAGGCTTTGATATGAGCTACGCGTTCGGCGAACAACTCACGCGTGTAACGCCTGCCCATGATTTTTAATACGGTGTTGCTGCCGCTCTGAAGCGGTATATGGAAATGAGGTGTGAAATGATGGCTGCCCGCTACAAAATCAATAATCTCGTCGCTTAGCAGGTTGGGCTCACAACTGGAGATACGGATTCTATAATCCCCTTCTAAACAATCCAGTGCTTTTAGCAGGTCAATAAACCGCTCGTTCGTGCTGCGACCGAAATCACCGATATTCACACCGCTCAGGATAATCTCTTTTGCCCCTCCGTCAATTGCTTCCTGCGCTTGGGTCACGATGGTGGCTATAGGCGCGTTGCGGCTCTTGCCACGCGCCAAAGGAATCGTGCAGTAACTGCAGAAATAGTTGCATCCGTCCTGTACTTTCAAGAAGCATCGCGTGCGGTCATCTTTGCTGTATGCACCATAGAAATCCTCCACCTCGCGAATCGGAGAGGT
>DEIW01000113.1:0-17108 GCA_002352705.1 Bacteroidales bacterium UBA2764
TTCCCCCCTGCCGCAACCGAGTTCCAGGACAATAGGATTATCATTCCGAAAATAGCTCTCTCTCCAATGTCCCGCCATGGCATTTACCATCGGGTCATTTATCATTTGACCATTTTCGTAGAGTGCCTGCGCTCCACATTGGAAGACATTCGGAAATGTCTCCATCTCGGCAAATTTCTTCAGTTTATTTTTCCCCATTCTTGATAATTTCCAGTCCTACATCCGCCACTCCGCGTAACAAGCTATCACGCATTCCGTGCTGAATAGACATATGATATACACCTGTATCCGGGTAATGATAGTTATCTTCTATCAGGACAGGCATCTCGATAAACCCATGATGTTTGTTTCCCAACCATTGTCCCCTGTCATCCGCCAGATAGAATTCTATCGTATCACGGCGTACACCGTCATTGATAAAGAGCCACATATTCTGATAAGGATAACGCTCCGTATGCCGCACATACACCAGTATGCGATAATCCGCATTTTGATCCGTTATTGAATATTCGAAATTCTGCACTGAGTCTATGCTCCATTTCTCCGATGAAATCGGCGTAAAATGGCTATAAACAATTCCGTTTCTACAAGACGATAGTGAAAGGGCAGCCACAACCAGAAGAACGAAAAACCGGACTCTGCAAATTATTGATTTCATTTTCTATCCCTCCTGTCTCTGCGGTTGTTGTTATGAGGCTTTCTTTTTTTATCAAACCGCGTCACATCTCCGTGTCCCGTCTGATAACCGATCTCGTTAACCACCGCGCGCATTCCCTCGAGTGTATCGGGTTTTTCGCCATTACGGTTCATCGCTATAATCTCATGCGCACGGGCAGAAGTCAGGGTCGTGAGATTGGCAGGTATATGCGGATCTGATGAATAAGTAACGGTTCCAGCCAGAGGGTCGGAAGAGAAGAAATAGAAAGTAGCATCCTTGGTTTCCAGCTCCGTATGGCGGGAAGGCAATAACTTAGCTGCGTCCTCGTAAACAGGCATTTCATAGTTCAGGCAGCATTTGAGTTTGGCGCACATGCCCGCCAGTTTCTGCGGGTTAGGAGAAATATTCTGCATTCTAGCAGCACCTGTACCTACCGAAGAGAAATTGATGAGCCATGTAGAGCAGCATAACTCTCTTCCACAAGGTCCCGTTCCTCCTATACGTCCGGCTTCCTGACGTGCGCCGATTTGTTTCATCTCCACACGGATACGGAAGGTCTCAGCATAGACTTTGATGAGCTGTCGGAAATCCACACGTCCGTCAGCTATATAGAAGAATATAGCCTTGGAACCGTCGCCTTGATATTCCACATCGCCGATTTTCATTTCCAACCCAAGCGATTTGGCTAATTCGCGCGCCTTAATCATTGTAGCATGCTCGCGTGCGTGCGCTTCCTTGGCACGGTTCAAATCTTCGTCAGTAGCTATACGGAGTACCTGACGAATCTCATATCGGGAAGTGTCAATCTTGTTTTTCTTGATTTGCAGTTCTACCAATTTGCCGGTCAAAACCACTTCCCCCACATCATATCCGGGATTCGCTTCCACCACCACTTTGACACCTTTTTCCAAAGGCAGATGCTGGGTGTTGTGATAATATCCCTTACGTGTATTTTTGAACTGCACCTCAACAAGGTCAGTCAGTTGGGTATTTTCCGGCAGGTCAGCCAGCCAGTCACTAACCGGCAACATATGCGCTGAGTTGCGTTTTGTTGCCGCTGCTTCCAGTTCGCTGTTAGTACCTCCTACAGTGTATTTTTTCATATCTTTGGTTTTTTTATCAGTACAATCATTTGCAGACAGAGGTCAAAAAATATCATCTTGGCATTCCCGTTCTGTTCTATCTGTCTTTCAGCCGTCTCCAACTGGTTCATAATCGCTTCCACGTTACCATTATGGATAAACGGAGCGAACTTAACGGAGAAATTTCTCTCTTCAGCCATTTGGTAGTTCAGTTCTTCCTGTCCTATATTACGAATATAGTTCTCCCGGACTTGCTGTTGGGCATATTGGAGGAAATGCTTCTGCCGCTCTCTTCCTACCTTGCTATCCGCCATGTCGAGGCTCCATTGCCGCAGTCTTTTAAGCGACTCATATTTCTTTTGCGGGTCACGGAGTACTCCAACCGTATAGGCATCTCTGAAGAGCGCAATAAAATCATGCAACTCCTTCTGGTTTTCCTCGGTTTCATCGGCTTTTTTGAGCGCCGTAAGATAACTGCCGTTCGCTATACGGGCGATATCCGTTGCTTTGAGCACATCCATTCCTTGGGAGACCAAAGCTTTCGTTATGGTTTCTTTTTCCAAACGGGGAACAAGAATCGTTTGAACACGGGATTGAATGGTAGCCAATAAGGCTTCCGGATGCTCCGTTACTAATAGAAAGACCGTCTGCGCGGGCGGTTCTTCCAATAATTTAAGCAGTTTATTGGACGTAGTGATATTCATCTTCTCCGGCTGCCAGATGATCATCACCTTATAGCCGTTTCCATAAGGTTTGAGACTGAGTTTATGGAGTATTTCTCCGCTCTCTTTCTCATAGATCATAGACTGCTTGGTTTCTACTCCGAGAGCCTGATGCCAGTCATCGAGGTCGAAATAATGCTTATTCAGAATAATCTGCCGCCATGGTTCCAGAAAAGCGTCGCATGTGTCCGCAGTTTCCGTTTTCACGATAGGGAAGACGAAATGCAGGTCAGGGTGTTGCAGTTTCTCAAATTGCAGACAGGTAGGGCATTGTCCGCAACTATCTTCCTCCGTCCTGTTCGGACAGTTGAGATACTGGGCATAAGCAAGCGCCAATTGCAGTTTCCCGATACCTGACACTCCGGCAAAGAGTTGTGCATGAGGAATACGTCCCTCGCGCACGGAGAGACGCAATTGTTTCTTAATTGCTTCTTGTCCTATTATCTCTGAGAAAAGCATAGAAAGAAAAGCCTGACAGCCTACCCAAGCCCCTTAAAAGAAGGGATTTTCTTTATTTACCTAGTTCTTTTTTGAGTGCAGCAACCATCTCGGCGTACTCTGCGTCGGAGAGATAGACCTTTCCCGGGTTCATCTGGAACGTACCTCCATAGTCCGGTCCATCCACATATTTGGGCGCCAGGTGGAAATGGAGATGACTCAATTTGTCAGCATAAGCGCCGTAGTTGATTTTCTCGGGTTTGAAAAGCTTCTGCATAGCACGTGTGACATCTGCCACATCCGCCATGAAGAGATTTCGCTGTTCATCGGACAATTCGTTCAGGTCATTCACATGTCCGTCATACGCTACCAGGCAACGGCCATGATAGGTTTGCTCTTTGAATACGAAAGCACGGGAAACACGCAGATGCGCGATTTCAATCATCAGGTTGTGCAAAGTCTCATTATTTTGACAATAGAGACAATCTTTAGGATCAGAATACATAAAATTATTTACTATTTGGTCATTTACTATTTGGTCATTTTATTTCTGACGTCCGGAGATGACAGCATTGCGGACAGCTTCGATAGCTGCATTTCCATCCGGTTTACCGTCAGCATCTTTGAACTGCTTGAGGTCTATGGGTTCACCGATATGCATATGCACGGGATGTCTGTTTACAAACGGTTTACCTTTCGGCATCACTTCGAAACAGCCGTCAAGGGAGAGAGGTATAACCGGCAGACCGAGATCCAGGGCGATCTGGAAAGCTCCGCGTTTGAAACGCCCCACCTCGCCATTAAGAGATCTTGTTCCTTCCGGAAAAATCACGGTACACACGCCGTTGACCAACTGTTTCTCCACCTCTTTGAGGCTCTCCATTGCCGCCACCGCATTCCGGCGATCCACGAAGATATGTCCGGCAGCCTTGCAGCCCGTACCCACAAAAGGCACCTTGCGCAACTCTGCTTTCATCAGCCATTTGAAGATTACCGGTAACCAACCATATACAAGCCACACGTCAAACATCGACTGGTGGTTAGCAACGAAGACATAACTCTGATTGGGCTTAATATTCTCGGTTCCATCGACAGAAACAGGAAGGAACATAAGCCAAAAGAAAGAACGCGACCAGAACTGCTGCACCTTATGCACGAACTCTGCATTCTTCCAATGTACCATGCAGACCGTAAAGATTGCCGTAAACACTGTCAGAAGCGCTAACAACGGCCAGGCAATCACGTATTGATAGAGGATATAAAAAGGCTTTAAGAGATTTTTCATATATGACTTTTGTCTTTTAGCAGGTTTACCTGCGGTCTTTATTCTTTAACGGAAGTGTCTATTCTTTATCATATTTTTGCATGAACCCGCGGTAAAGCGCGCATATACGACGGATTTCTTCCCATTGTTCGTCGGGCAGTTTGGTTCCCACCACCTCTACTACCCGTCCGGCAGCGATAGTACCGATCTCCGCGCAACGGCGGATATCAAAACCGTCACTCAGGGCATGAAGGAATCCTCCTGCAAAATAATCTCCGGCGCCGGTAGAGTCCGTACAGGAAGTAGTAATCGCGCCGATATGATGGCGCTTGCTTCCCTGTTGCACGTAGGAGCCGTTTTTACCGACTTTGACCACCGCTATGTCGCATTGCTCAGCAATCATCTGCACGGATTCCTCCGGATTAAGGTGGGTATATGCGAAGGACTCGTCTTCGTTAGCAAAAACGATATCTACATATTGTTTCACGAGTCCCTTGAGGAAAGCATGGTTCTCGTTGATGACGTTATAGGAAGCGAGGTCGAGTGAAACCATACATCCGGCTTCTTTCGCCAGACGGATGGATTTCTCAAGCAGTTCATGATTCTGCACAAGATAGCCTTCAATATGGAAAATATCATATCCGTTGAAAGCATCCTTCTGGATATCATCGGCACAGAGCTCAGCCGCAGCGCCCAGATAGGTAGCAAAAGTACGCTCTCCATCAGGAGTAACCAGAACGATGGAGAAACCGGACATTGCCGTCTGTGAGAGTAGAAGAATAGGCTTGACGCCGTTTTTGAGCATGTCCTCGCGGTAGAAATCCCCCACTTCATCGTTTCCTATTTTACCGATAAAAGCAGCTTTCCCGCCGAGCGAAGCTATACAGTTAATGGTGTTGGACGCCGAACCTCCTGCAACCATACGTTTACGCACAGAGAGAAAACGATACTGGATTTGCTCCGCCTGATCTTTGGAAATCAGATTCATACTTCCTTTCGGAAATCCGAGTTCCCTCAGATCGTCTTCGCTCACCTGCAGCAAGATGTCCGTTAAAGCATTACCTAAGCCTAAGATTTTTTTCATTTTTTATCTTTTTTGACCAAAAATTGGGTTAAAATTCAAAAAACTTGCCCTAAAAGCACATTTTTTTTCAAAAAAACTTGCACATATCAAAAAAAAGCAGTACTTTTGCACCC
The DNA here is from genome assembly GCA_002352705.1 of Bacteroidales bacterium UBA2764. Taxonomy (GTDB): domain Bacteria; phylum Bacteroidota; class Bacteroidia; order Bacteroidales; family Paludibacteraceae; genus Colicola. Next base: position 5,362 of record DEIW01000113.1, read on the forward strand.
GCTTTCGAAAAAAGCTGCTTCCTTAGCTCAGTCGGTTAGAGCATCTGACTGTTAATCAGGGGGTCCTAGGTTCAAGTCCTAGAGGGAGCGCAAAGGCATCTACCAACGGTGGGTGCTTTTCTTTTTTCAAAAGCGCTGCAAAGGTACGAAAAATTTCGCACATATGCAAATTATTTTTGAAAAAATAATTCGTCATAGTTTCATTTCCATCATAATATGCGGAATTTCCGCTTCGATGAAGATTTCTCCTACGGTATTGAATCCGAGTTTCCGATAAAACGGAATGGTTTGTTCTTGCGCGTGCAGGCGTAGCGTGTGTGCCTTTTTGGCGCGCGCGAAAGCAATAATTTGCTCCATAGTATATTTGGCATAGCCTTGTCCGCGGCAGGTAGTCAACAGCCGTCCGACACAAAAAGCGCCTTTTTCCGCGTCCGGAAAGAGACGTGCGTATGCAAGAACCAAGCCGTTTTGGCGCAGCGAGAAATGAGTAGCGAGATAATCAATATTATCCTCGTCGATATAATGGATATGTTGCTCCTCCACGAAAACGGAAGCGCGGGCCTTCAGAATCTCATACACCTCGGAGCCCGAGAGCTCGGAGAACTGTTTGATTTGGAGTTTTACGCCTTTGGGCAGAACCATGGGCAGTTTGGCTTTGCGTCTTTTGGCAGAAGCAGTCTGTCTGAATTGCTCGCTGATAACGGCATAGACGTAACTGCGGACAGTAGTATAGCGTCGCAGGAAAGGCTTGGTATAATCGAGGGCTGCTTTATTATATTCTGCCATCTTTTTTGTCCATTCCTCAACCTGGGCGGGATCGCTCATAATAATATTAACGATGGCATTGGTTTTGCCGAAGATGGAACGCTGGAATTTCTGGGCTTTGGAAGCCGGTCCCGTGTACTCATTTTCTACGGTGTGAACAAACTCCCGTCCATTACGGACACGGTGAATTTCCTTGCTCTTTTTGTTCAATTTGCCACGAACTTTCGAGCCTTCGATGTGATCTACTATTGCCATGATTTTAAACAAAAGTATATATATACATTGTATATATATAGTATATTAGTGTTTATGTTATTTTTTGCGTTTTATCCTTGGGTAATCCTTCGGTAACTATTGGGTAGTCCTTTGGTTTAATAAGACGATTAGCTCACGAAGGGCTATATTCGGGTATTGCCGAATACGGTGCAAAGGTAATGCTTTTTTTTGAGATGTGCAAATTTTCATGCTTATAATATACATAAAAAGGAAGAAAAAGCGCATGCGCGCTTGCGTATATGGATTTTTTATAGTATCTTTGCGTCAGATTTAGGAAGTTAGCCGGAGTGGACGTGGGGAAGGATAAAGAGGAAGAATCAGAGGAGACATTAGAGGAAGAATCAGAGGAGGCATTAGAGGAAGAATCAGAGGAGGCATTAGAGGAGGCATCTGAAGAGGCAACAGGCGAGGCATTCATAAAGCATTCAATAAAAGAGAACAGATATGTTACAGATTGGCGAGAAGATGCCGGCGTTCCGGGTTTTGGACGAGGCAGGAAAAGAAGTGACGGAGAAAGAGTTGGTCGGAAAGAAGACTGTGATTTATTTCTATCCGAAGGATTCGACTCCTGGCTTTACGGCAGAGGCATGCAACATCCGCGACAATTATCATGCGTTTCTGGCGCAAGGGTATCAGGTTTTCGGCGTGAGCAAAGATTCGGTGGCGAGCCATGTGAAGTTCAAAGAGAAGAATGCGCTGCCTTTTCCGCTGTTGAGCGATCCGACGACGGAGATGTTACAGGCTTTCGGAGCTTGGGGCGAAAAGAAGTTGTACGGAAAGGTGTCAATGGGCACGTTGCGGAAGACATTTATTTTCGATGAAACCGGGGTTTTAGTGCGTATCATCGAGAAAGTGGACACCAAAAATCATAGCGCACAAGTGTTGGGGTAAAAGTGCGCAAAAACTCCGGTTATTGGATCATCATGACCAGAACGGGAAGAGGAAGCAGCCCGTTAATGGAATAGAGGATATCGCCTGAATAGGTGGATTTGCCACGGTATAAATAACCGTTTTGAACGGTATAAAGGATGTCACCGGAGTAAGTAGATTTACCGCGGTAGATATACGTGCCGTCAAACGTAAGGACTATATCGCCGGAGTACGTGGATTTGCCGTTATACAGATACTTGCCGTCCCATGTGTAAAGGATGTCTCCGGAGTAGTTGGAGCGGCCTTTATAGATGTATTTGCCGTCCCAAGAATAGAGAATATCGCCGGAATAAGTGGAGCGGCCTTTGAAGATACTCTGGCCGTCAAACGTGAAGAGGATATCGCCGCTGTACGACGATTTGCCGCGGAATAACTGGGTTTGTGCCATGGTTACTAAGCTTATGAGGGTGAATATAAAAACAAGTATGCGTTTCATGTAAATTTGTTTTTCGGGTGCAAAGGTACAATATTTTTCCGAAATGTGCAAATCTTATTGGATTTTTTTGCATATGTGGAAAAATTGTTGTAATTTTGCAGTCGGAATCTGCACAGAACGATAAGCAAATACAAATTACCTCAGGTAAAAGCGTTGTATGTCTTGTTTCTATTGCACCCGGAAGGCATTTTAATGAAAGAGTTTGACGACTACAAAGACCTATATCGTTCGCTCTATTTCCGCTTCACGAATCGCTCAGATATGGATAAGTTGCATCAGTCTATCGACAAGTTATTCAACGTCTTCTCACCCAATGCCTTGAACGTCAAAAAGTCCCAATGCAACAAGGAAATACGTTATGTCATTCGTGATGATGAATGGAATAAGTACTATGTTATCGAAGCGCCCAAAGGTCGTGAGCACAAGATTCTGTTAGACCGTAGCCTTGTCTCTATGCCGGATTTATCTTGTTAATAAATGCATACAAAATATGAAAGAAGAAAACACACCCGAATTTGTAAAACGTGACAGCGTAATAGATGACAGCAAATATGTACAATGGTTGTCTGACTTGAAGCAGCGCTACCGCCAAAGCCAGATTAAGGCAGTTGTCCGCATCAATCAGTCGATGTTAGAGTTCTATTGGGAGCTTGGTCGTGATATTGTGGCGCTCAAAGCAGAAAGCAAATGGGGAACAGGTGTTCTTCAACAGCTCAGCGCAGACTTGCAGAAGATATTCCCAAATGAAAAGGGCTTCTCGTATACTAATATCCGCTACATGAAACAGTGGTATCTGTTTTATTATGAGCGAGTTATAATTCGCCACCAAGCTGATGGCAAATTTGATAGACCTGAGTTCTGCCACCAAGTTGGTGGCGAATTGCTCCTGCCGGAAGATTTTGCGCTTGTTCCGTGGAAACATCATGTAGCCATCATCTCCAAATCGAAGTCATTGGACGAGGCGTTGTTCTATATCAACGAGGTCATTGCCGGCAACTGGAGCCGTAGCCGTTTAGAGGATGAGATTAAGAGCGATTTATTCGGGCGGCAAGGTAAGGCTATAACTAACTTTTCTAAAACACTTGAACTACCGCAACAACAGCTGGCGCAAGAGATACTCAAAGATCCATTGGATTTCAATTTTCTGCATCTTAAGAAAGGCTATGATGAACGCGAGTTGGAAGAAGCGCTGGTAACAAACATTACGAATTTCCTCCTTGAACTCGGTAATGGTTTCTCGTTTGTCGGACGCCAAATGGAATTACGAATGCCTGGTGGACAGACATTCTTCCCTGACTTGATCTTCTACCACATTCCACAACATCGTTTTGTGGTTGTCGAGCTAAAGGCGGTACAGTATATTCCGGAATTTGCCGGCAAACTTAATTTCTATGTCACGGCAGTAGATGAACTGATGAAGGGCGAAGGCGATAACCCCTCTGTTGGTTTAGTCATTTGTAAGTCCTCTGATAAAACTGTCGTCGAATGGTCACTCAAAGATATTCAGAAACCGCTCGGCGTGGCCACATACCAAATCGAACAAGTTGTTGAGCGTACAGTTAAGGAACTAGAGCAACAAAAGAAGGATAAAAAGCAATAAATACGTTACAAACTTTTGGTTAGTTCAAAAAATAGCAGTAATTTTGCAAGCGAAAAGGAGATTAAACAAAATGAAGCAACAGACAAAGGATATATTATACAAAATAGACAGAACCGTCAAACCGATTCTGGGCGTAATGTCCGTAATCTGCCTTTTGTTGTTGTGTTCAGCGGCTCTTAACACCCCCGTTAAACAGATTCTTACAAAATTACTGCTCTTTTCTGCCGTAATATGGCTTGTGTTAGTCGTTTGCCGGCTGTGCCTGTCACCATTTGTAAAAAGCGATGAGGAAGAGGAGTTTGAGCAAAAGGTTGATTATATCTTACAGCAAAGGCAAGCGGGTCAAACCGCCAGTTCAAATTATAATCCGCTTCGAGAGCTTAGTCCGGGACAGGAAGAAAAGATCAAAGAGGTGTTACGGGGTCTGCCGGAAAACCCGATGAAACCGGGACATATTAACCTTGCGCTCGTTGCGCAATACTTAACAGCTCTTCAACAATTGGGAAAAGCCAATCTGAAAGACAAACACCATTTGCGGCTTTGGGTGGAAGAAGTTACGGGCAAAAAAGTGCCTAATTCCAGCCAATTCAACGAAGCCATCCCAAGTCAAACGGTAACAAAAGTATCTTCCGCTCGCAAGAAATTAGAAGCGGTCCTCGAGATAATTTAACAACAGCATCCGCAAATAACTCGACATTAACTCATATTCATTGGATGTGAGCTTGTTTTTCTATTAGTTGTTTTCGATTTCTTCGATATTTGCATCGAAGATTTGTTTTTATATGCAGTAAGCGGTACTTTTGCAGAAAATTATAAATAACAAATTAAAAGTAATATGAAAAACAAGATTTTCTTTATGGCACTTGTTGCCTTAATTATTGGAACATTTAGTTCCTGTAAAAAAGATCAAGTACAGGATAATTACCCTATTCTGTATGTAGTAAACGGAACGGATTACTCTGTAGAAGTACATTGTGATAACCGTTTTGTAGCGACAGCAGAGGCACACAATAATAGTGGAAAAGTAGAGTTATCTAATATATCTATTAATCTGCCGGTATATGTAGAAGCGACTTTCTATGATAAACAAGGCGATCGAATTGGTAACTATAAGTGGAATAATTTTTATTTCCGTTGGAACAAATCATATAAAATGACTCTTACTAACTCTTCTTCTACAACTAGTCTAATGGCTTATTAACTTACAATAAAAGCATACTTTTTTCGTTCAAATAGCAACAGCGGCAAAAGTGCTGCTGTTTTTCATTTCATGCAGGGATAAGAACAGGACCATCACGGAACCATGTCCCGAGGACGACCTAAAAAAGTACGAATCAGAACCACTGCATTACCTCGCGGACAGTCCATTTGCATTTTAAGCTATGAGGAAAATCACGAAAAATAACACTTTTATTTGTGAGTGTAAAATATTTTTAGTAATTTTGCACCCGCAAACTCACGCTGGGGTGTCTGCATGATGCATCAGGGTGAGGGAGCAGACATATTTAATGGCGTTTACTAACGCTTGTTTTTGACTTTCTGAAACCTAGGAAATTTCATTAAAAGTCTTCGAGAACAAGTAGTGGTAGATGCTCATGGGTGTATCTATACCCGTACATATCTCTTTTATGGTATGTTCGTGTTATATACACAGCGTGGGTTTCTGCATTGCTTATTCGAGACTTTAGGTTTTCCTAGGACCTCAGAAAGCGGATAAGCAAAAGAAGAAATCCGCGTTTTTTATTTCTTTTTCGTCATTTCTTATGTTTCTAATTTGAATTAAATATATATTCAATATGAAACGTATCAGACTGATAATTCTAGCGGTGTTTAGTGTTGTTGCTATATATGCACAAGAAATCACCCGACATGACACCATCTACATAAAGCAAGTAGATACAATATACATTGCACAAGCCGTTGTAATACAAAATCCTCAAAACAAGACAGACTCCGATAGCATAGCAGCTCCAAAGCGGAACTCATTCGGAGATAAGTTGAGAACTTCACCTTTTCATTTGGGTGTAGAAATCCAGACCAAATATATGTGGCGCGGAATCGAATATGGGACTGCCCCAACACTTTTCCCTCAAATCAGTTTTGACAAATGGGGCTTGAATATCTATGCCATGGGAGGATATGCTGTGAACGGGAGCCATTCAGAAGTTGATTTAGGTATCAGTTACAGTTTCTACGGCGTGATGATTGGTTTGAATGATTATTATTATCCATCGTCAGTGGGCGAAAATGACAAATATTTTAACTTTAAGCATGGAGAAACAGGACACTATTTGGAAGCATGTATAGGCTATTATCCCGAGAAACTACCATTCTGGATATTGGCATCCACCTATGTTGCAGGAGCAGATTTGTTGCCGGGTACGACAAAAAACGCATATTCAAGCTATTTGGAACTGGGACTGCATTACGATTTCTTAAATGATCACCAGATTGCTCTTGCTTGCGGAATGGCATTGAACAAGAGTTTTTATAATGATTATGAGAAGAAATTTTCAGTAAGCAATGTCATGTTGCAATATACATATAACGTACGTATCAATTGGTGGACACTACCCTTGAAAGCAGCATTAGTATATAATCCATACCGCAATAAATTTTATTTCACAGCATCAGCCTATTTTGGATTCTAATGAAACGCAATGCCATCATCATAGCTGCCGGAACTTCCTCCCGCTTTGTTCCATTATCATTTGAAAAGCCCAAAGGACTAATTGAAGTGAAAGGAGAAGTGCTGATAGAGCGCCAACTTCGACAATTACATGAAGCAGGAATAAAGAATATTACTATTGTAGTAGGATTCATGGCAGATAAATTTTCGTATTTGGCAGAGAAATATGGGGTGCGATTTGTGCTAAATGAGGATTATATGCATTATAACAATACATCTTCTTTAATACGAGTATTGGAGCATTTAGGTAACACATATATTTGTTGTTCCGATCAGTATTATGAAAAGAACCCTTTTATGCAAGAAATGCAAGAGAGTGCTTATGCCGCACTTTATGCTGAAGGAAGAACTGATGAATATTGTTTAGATCTGGATGAGAATGATAAAATTCATAATGTAAGCATAGGAGGAGCCGATAATTGGTATATGGCAGGATATGCTTATTTTACTGAAGATTTTTCTAATGCGTTCAAAGAAATTTTAAGAGAGGAATATCAGAACGAGATAATGCGCAAAATGTATTGGGAAGATATTTATATTAAGCATATACATGAACTTCCCTTTATGCATGCAATCAAATTTACAAATGAGGATTTAAGAGAGTTTGATTCTTTAGATGAATTGCGGATGTTTGATACAAGTTATATTGACGATACACGCTCTTCTCTATTAAAATACGTATGCTATTATTTACATTGTGAGCAAGGTGATTTGACGGGTTTCAGGAAAGTAAGTGAAAGGGATGGATTAGCTTTCATTTTTCAATACAAGACTGAAAAATATTTATTTAAAAACGGAGATATTACAAGATGTTAAAATCAAGTGTTATTATAGATTATTTACAGCAGATATTCACTGATTCACTTCCAAATGATTTTACTATTACTCGTATCGGCGGAATGAGTAATTTTAACTATAAAGTGCAATATCGTAGTAAATCTTATGTATTACGCATTCCCGGAAACGGCGCAGACGGAATGGTAGAGCGTGAAAATGAAGAACTCAACTCCTTGTTAGCTCAGATGATGGGTATTCACCCAACAATCGTATATTTCAACCGTAAGACAGGTGTCAAATTGGTAGATTATATTGAGAATGCGGAAACACTGAATGCTTCCTCCATTCAGGATAAAGGAAATCTACAACAGATAGCATTGATTTATCGTACATTGCATAATTCGCGTGTGCGAGAGCGCAACGACTTTAACATCTTTCATGAAATAGACAAATATAATTTCCTTATAGAGAAATCAGGAGCTAAAATGTATGGGGATTTTGAAGGAGGAGACTCGCGAGTCATTGCACTTGAGCACCGTTTGAATCGGATGGGAGTGGAACTGAAACCGTGTCATAACGATGGAGTTCCTGAGAATTTTATCAAAGATACACATGGAAACATATATTTGATTGATTGGGAATATAGCGGGATGAATGACCCAGTTGCAGAATTAGCGGCATTGTTTTTAGAGAGTGATTTTAGCAAAGAGAGCCAAAATATAGTTTTAAACCACTATTTTGAAGGCAATATTCCTTCCGATTTACAAGAACGCTTGCTCATTTATCAAGTATTATGGGATTATTTATGGGCACAATGGACGGTAATTAAGGAGGCTAAGGGAGATGATTTTGGTATGTATGGAAGAATGAGATACGAACGTGCAATGAAAAATTTACAATTATTATGACAGATATGAAGAATTCATGGACTAAACGGATCGATTGGGTCACGACTACTGTGCCCTTTATGATAGTGCTATGTCTGATGGCAGTCTTTATGAAATTCCCAGAGCAGTCTAAGACTACGGTTGAGTCGTGGCGTACGTTCTTCGGCGATACAATTGGATTATATTATTCAATTATCGGAATAGGGTGTGTCCTTACAGCATTGTACTGGGCGTTTTCCAAGAAGTTTGGGACTGTGGTTCTTGGGGATGAGCATAAACCAATATATAGTAATTTCAAGTGGGGAACGATGATCTTTACTTCCACCATGGCCGCTGATATCTTGTTCTATTCGTTATGTGAATGGGCATTGTATGGCGGAGAAAAACACGTTGCTTCACTCGGAGATTTGCAGACATGGGGACCTACATTTACACTCTTCCATTGGGGACCTATCGCTTGGGCAAGTTATGTGGTATTAGCAGTATGCTTTGCATACATGATTCATGTTCGCAAACGTGAACGTCAGCGCTTTTCTGAGGCAATGCGACCATTGTTTGGAAACAAAGTGGATGGCGTTCTAGGGTATGTGGTAGATATAACTGCCGTGTTCGCTATTGTATGTGCTACGGCTACTACGTTCTCTTTGGCAACTCCATTATTGACAAGGGCATTATCTGTAGTTATAGGCATTCCGGCTACCACTACAATGGTTATTATAATGCTTCTCTTAATTTGCACGGTTTATACTATTACAGTGCTATTTGGACTAACTGGTATATCTAAACTGGCTTCGATTTGCTCGTACCTGTTCTTTGCATTATTATTCTACTTCTTGTTCTTAGGAGGTGAAACTCGTTATATCATAGAAACCGGTTTTACTTCTTTAGGTAATTTGGTACAGAATTTTGTCGGGATGTCAACCTACATAGATCCTTTACGTAAAGATACCTTTGCGCAAGATTGGACGATTTATTATTGGGCTTATTGGTTAGTGTGGAGTATCGCTACACCATTTTTTATTGCTATAATCAGTAAAGGTAGAACCATAAAAAATGTAGTTCTTGGTACATTCGGTTATGGATTAGCGGGAACATTTATGTCATTCATCATCATTGGCAATTATGGGTTAGCTCAGCAAATGAAACATGGAGTAGATATCATTGGAGAAGTGCAAAACGGAGATATGTACAACGCCATTATGATGATCTTCAATACATTACCTATGCCTGCGGTTGCACTTATTTTGCTGGTAATTACCATGATTGCTTTTTATAGCACTACGCTAGACGGTATTACTTATGTCGCTTCTGCTTACTCATATAAAAATTTAAAACCGGATGAAGAACCCAATAAGTATATCCGTGCTTTATGGAGTGTGTTATTTATCATTTTCCCGATAGCCTTGTTATTTGCAGAAAATACATTATACAGCCTTCAGTCTGTTACAATTATCGCTGCATTTCCGGTTGGAATTCTACTTGTTTTGGTAGTCTGGTCTTTTATAAAAGATTTTAATTCTAATTGTGTAAACTAATATAATTATATACTATGTTTGGAAAAAAAAACATTTTAAACGAGCCCGTAAAGATGTTTCATAATGAGCGCTATGGGCAACATGCAAACCCTCTTAATAAAGAGAATGCAAAGTATCTACTCTCAACCCTTAAAAATGTGTTTGAGAATAATGGTGTAAAAATGTTACTTTCATATGGCACATTATTAGGGGCTGTACGCGAACATGATTTTATCGGTCATGATTCCGATATGGACGTTATGATTTGGCAAAAAGATTTTCAAAAAGCATGGGATTTAATTCCCGAATTAGAAAAAAGAGACGTACATCTTCACTGTTATTGTTTGCCATGGATTTTTACATTTGAATATAAAGGAGAAACCTGCGATGTAGATGTATTACAAGAAGCAATTTGGCCTTGGAATAGACGTTATTGTCTGACCCATCTAGAATACATTCCAAAATCTTTCTTTGAGAATACGACAACCATGGAATTTTTAGGTGAGAATTATACTATTCCAGCAAATACAGAAAAAGTCCTTGAATATCATTATGGGAAAAACTGGAGAATTCCTGCTAGCAAATCTGGTCGCGTTGAGTCTTATGTTTTCTTTTGGAGATATGCGCACAGATTTCTACAAAGATGTGTAAGATATGCGAAAAGGCATTGGTTTAAGAAAAACAAATAATCCCATGTTCAAACACACAAAAAGACTAATCTCTGACATCCTTTTTTGGTGTAAAGAAATAAAGATTCGTAAGGCTGAAAACGCCGAATTGGAACGCATAGAAGATGATGCGTTTGCAGAGTTGCGACACCCTATGGCAGGACTTGGTTATTACAAAACAATGAACCATAACCGCGCCGAGCGCAAGCGACTGCATGAAGAAGAAAGACGAGCCATCTAGCGATCATCGCGGACGCGACCTATAAATGCTACATCGCGAGGGGCGAAAACCCTCTATTTGTCCAAATCAAATTTGGACGCAATGGACGAAGCTATGCCGGCATCGGATGCCGGCGCAAGGGACAAAGAAAGGGCGCACATGTGCAGGGAAGAGACGCTACAGAGAACGGGATATAATCCCGCGGGAATGGACATACGTGCCGGATGACATCCGGCGGAATAAACATAGAAAGATGAAGGCCGAATTAAATTCGGGGACAATGGACGAAGAAAGGCCGCACATAAATGAGCGGGACATGATGCTATAGAAAGCGGGATAGAATCCCGCAGGAATGGACATACATGCCGGATGGCATCCGGCGGAAAGAAAGAAGATACATCGGAAAAACAAAGAAAGACCGCTTGCGGAACGCGCGGGCACAGGACACCGAATGGAGAGGGCGGCTCGGGGAGCCGTGTCCAGATACCATCCGGACGCAATGGACGAAGCTATGCCGGCATCGGATGCCGGGGAATAAAAGAAAGAGAGATGGGGACACTGTATTAAAGCATCGTGCAGTAGTAAATTCTCTCGGTTTCATCGGAAAAATATGGTAAATCAGGTTAGTCAGGATTGCTGCTCTTTGCGAAGGGTGGCAATTATTTTTCTTTCAAAAAAGTTCGCACGCGCTTGCATATATGGAAAAAATTCATTAACTTTGCAGCCGTTTTTAATTTGGGTAAGTACGGAATGATGGAATGATGGATTGATGAAATGATGGAATGATGGAATGATGAATAAATTAAAACAACAATTATAACATGGGACTTTTTTCTTTTACACAAGAGATTGCCATTGACTTGGGAACGGCGAACACAATCATCATGTGCGATGACAAGATCGTGGTGGATGAGCCGTCAGTAGTAGCTATCTCGATGGCGGACAACAAGATGGTTGCCGTCGGCCGCAAGGCACAACAGATGAT
>DEIW01000113.1:17223-21660 GCA_002352705.1 Bacteroidales bacterium UBA2764
ATGATCAAGATGATTCCGAAGCAGGCTCGTCTATTTACTCCTTCAATCCGAATGGTAGTATGTATCCCTTCAGGTTCAACCGAAGTGGAGATTCGTGCTGTGCGTGACAGCTCAGAGCACGCCGGCGGTCGTGACATCTACATGATTTATGAGCCAATGGCCGCAGCGATCGGTATTGGTCTGGATGTAGAGAGCCCGGAAGGCTGCATGATTGTAGATATCGGTGGCGGTACGACAGAGATTGCCGTTATTTCTCTCGGTGGAATCGTCAGCAACAAGTCCATCAAGATTGCCGGTGATGATTTCAACCAAGATATCATCGAGTATATGGGTCGTATGCACAACCTGCGTATCGACGAGCCTACGGCCGAGCGTATCAAAATCCAAGTAGGTTCGGCTCTGCCGGAGTTGGAAGATGCGCCGGAAGATTTCATTGTGATCGGTCCTAACAAAGTGACGGCTCTTCCGATGTCCGTTCCTGTCAGTTATCAAGAAATTGCCCACTGTCTGGAGAAGAGCGTGAGCAAGATCGAGGGTGCTATCCTTCAGGCGTTAGAGACGACTCCTCCTGAGTTGTACTCCGATATCGTTAAACGCGGTATTTATCTGACGGGTGGTGGTGCATTGCTTCACGGATTGGCACGCCGTCTGACGGACAAGATCACTATTCCGTTCCACGTAGCGGACGACCCTCTCCACTCCGTAGCCCGCGGAACAGGTGTAGCGCTGAAGAACGTGAATAACTTCGGCTTCCTGCTACGCTAAGGTGAAAGGTAAGAGATGCAGAATTTGCTGAAAATACTGCAACGGTATAGCAACTTCCTGGTTTTTATTGCCCTGGAAGTTGCTGCGTTTTTGCTTATTTCCCTCAACAGTGCCTATCCCCGCAGCAGTATACTGAGTACGGCCAATAATGCTATAGCATGGCAGTACGAACAGATAAGTAACATCAGCGGCTATTTCGGATTACGCCATCAGAATGAGTTATTAGCAAAAGAGAATGCGGCTCTGCGTAACCAGATCAGTTCGATGCAGCTGAGCCCTCATACAGATACCATCCGTTATGAGAGCGCGAAAGTGGTACAGATGACCACTAACAGACTGCATAACTACCTGACCATCAACCGCGGCAGCAAAGACGGGCTTCAGAAAGGGCAGGGCGTACGTAACGAAGAGGGCGTAGTAGGCATTGTTCGCACGGTAGGCAGGAACTACAGCGTAGTAATGCCGATCATCAACACCCAGACGAACCTCAGCTGCCGTTTTACCAAAAATGACTATATCGGCACTCTGCAATGGGACGGAAAAGATAACCGTTTCGCCCAACTGGCAGACGTGACGACCCACATGGTAGTGAACCCCGGAGACACGATAGTAACGAGCGGTTTGAGTCCCGTCTTTCCGGAAGGAATTCCCGTTGGAATCGTAGAAAGCAGCACTTTGAAGGAAGGCGAGTCTTACCATAGTATACGTGTCCGGCTGCATACCAATTTCAAACGGTTGAAATACGTGGAAGTGGTACAAAATGCTAATCAACAAGAGCAGGAGGAATTGACGGATGGATTGGACTAAACAAATAGGACGGTATGTAGTGGTGATGCTGCTACAAGTACTGCTTTTTGACCAATTGCAGTTGCTGGGTATTTGCCATCCCTACATCTATATCTTATGCCTGCTGATGATGCCCATTACCCTGCCTCATAGCGTAGATATGATAATCGGCGCCGTAGCAGGCTTGATTATGGATATCTTCTGCAACTCGCTTGGAATCCATATGGCCAGTTGTATTCTGATTATGTTCATTCGCCCCTACCTGATAGGCAGTATCGTGAATGACAAAGACCGACTAAACGAACAAATCAGCCTGCACGCTATCGGTTTAGAGGCCCTGCTGAAATATGTCATTATCTTAGTTCTGCTCCACCATCTGACGCTGTTTTCATTAGCCGCATGGAGTTGGCATCATATCGGTTTTGTACTATTAGAAACGATTGTAAGCAGCGCTATTACCATAGCGGTCATAATAGGTTATAACATTCTGAGATACAAATGATTAACGACCAGTTTTACAGACGTCGATATGTCATCAGCGGCATAGCCATAGTGGTTGTGCTGGTGTATATCATCCGTCTGTTTTACCTTCAGGTTATTGATCAATCCACCAAAGACCAAGCGGACAATAACGCTTTGGTCAAACAGACTATCTACCCCTCCCGCGGACTTATCTACGACCGAAACGGAAAGCTGCTGGTTTTCAATCAGCCTATCTACGAAATCACAATGGTGATGCGCGATATGAAACAAGGCTGGGACACTGCGGCTTTTTGTTCGTGTCTGTCCATCACCCGCTCGGAATTTGACGAACGGATAGCAGAAATCAAGGACCGCCGCAAGAACAGAGGCTACTCCCGCTGGACGCCCCAGGTATTCATGAGCCAACTGAAGAAAGAGGATATTGCCACACTTCAGGAAGAGCTGTTTATGTTTCCGGGTATCCATATTCAGAAACGTACCCTGCGCGACTACACCTACAAAGCCGCAGCCCATGTGTTAGGCTCCGTAGGCGAGGTGAACCAGAATGACATCGACCGTGATGATTACTACGCACGCGGAGATTACTCGGGTCGCGACGGTCTGGAACGAACCTACGAGAAACAGTTACGCGGCGAGAAAGGCGTAGAGGTCCTGATGCGCGATTCGCGCGGACGTATGCAGGGCAGTTATCAGGACGGCGAACTGGACCGGAAAGCAAAGGCAGGTACGGATCTGCATACCACCCTGGATATTCAGTTGCAATTATTGGCGGAAGAGTTACTATGTGGAAAAATTGGCAGCGCAGTAGCTATAGAGCCTAAGACCGGCGAGATTTTAGCCCTTGTCTCCAACCCCTCCTGGAACCCCAAAGTACTGGTAGGCAAAGAACGCAGCAAGAACTACAACGCGTTGCTCAAAGACAAAACCAAACCGCTGATGAACCGCGCTACGCAGGCTATGTACCCTCCGGGTTCAACCTTCAAGACCATCCAGGCGCTGGTATGTCTGGAACAAGGAGGTATCACCCCGAACACCCTCTACCCGTGTTCCGGTCCGAGCAGCAAACCTATCAAATGTACCCACCATCACGGTTCGCCGGTGGCTTTAGACCGGGCTATCGAGCAGAGTTGCAACCCCTATTTCTGGTGCGCTTTCCGTGACCTGCTGGAAAAAGACGGGTATGGTAAAGATAATGAGAATTTCCGCAAACGATATGAGTTATGGAGGGAAGCAGTGATGAGTTTCGGCATGGGTCAGAAATTCAAAGATACAGACCTTGGCGAACAATCCTCCGGTAGTATTCCAAGCACCAATTTATTCGATAAATTCTATGGTAAGACGGGTTGGAAAGCCATCACCATCCGTTCCCTCAGTATCGGTCAGGGCGAGGTGTTGGTTACTCCTTTGCAGTTAGCCAACCAAGCAGCCACAATAGCTAATGAAGGCTATTATATCTCGCCGCATTTGAATAAAAACGACTCTATGCTAACCCATCGCCATCCCTTAGCCATCTCCAAAAAACATTTCGAGGTAGTGAAAGACGGCATGCACCGGGTGATGGTGTACGGCACGGGTCGTCATTACGCCATAGACAGTCTGCATATGGCAGGCAAAACGGGCACCGTGCAGAATCCTCACGGTCGTGACCATGCTATCTTCATCGGTTTTGCACCGGTAGAGGATCCTAAGATTGCTGTAGCGGTAGTGGTAGAGAATGCCGGCTTCGGTGCCACATGGGCATGCCCGGTAGCCACGATGATGATGGAGCAATACCTGACCGGCGAAGTTAAACGCAAAGATTTAAGAAAACGAATAGGAGAAACGGTACTGAATGAGAGCGTCAAGAAATGGTAACATATGGCAGCATGTGGATTGGGTGACTATCGGTCTCTTCCTCGTTCTGGTCATTTTCGGCTGGCTGAATATCTATGGCGCCAGCTATACGTTCGACCAGACCAGTATCTTTGATTTCTCCAACCGCGCCGGAAAACAGTTCGCATGGATTATAGGTTCCGTCATCATGGGTATCACCCTCTTACTGATAGACTACAAGACCTATGACGTGCTGACTTATTTTGCGTACGGGGCGATGTTGCTGTTATTATTGGTGACCCCTGTTCTGGCGCATGATATCAAAGGTTCGATGTCCTGGATATCCCTGGGTCCGGTGAACCTGCAGCCGGCGGAGTTTGCCAAGTGTATTGTCGCCCTCGCCGTAGCCAAATATATGGGCAGATACGAATACAAACTGCGTACTTGGCGCGATTTGATCGTACCTTTTGCACTGATTGGCGTACCGGCTCTGATAATTATGGTACTGCAAAAAGAAACGGGTTCGGCACTGGTCTTTGCGGCATTCATGCTGGTTTTCTACCGTCAGGGAATGAGTGGTTACGTACTATG
>DEIW01000113.1:21665-28735 GCA_002352705.1 Bacteroidales bacterium UBA2764
GTGGGCGTGGCAGCCGTGGCGCTGTTTATCATCAGTATCCGATGGGGAGCTATTCCACTGCCCTTAGGGAGCGGAAGTGTCGGAATACTAACCTGCATGCTTCTGCTGACGGCCGTCGAGATATATTTTGTATGCAAAGAGCACAAGATGCGTTGGCAAGCCCTGATACTGTCAGGGAGCGTGATAGTGGTTTACGGCATTTGCCTGATTATCAATATATGGCTAACCGTGCCCTTTAACTGGGTATCCATGGGTGTCGTAGTCGCACTCGCGATATACACGCTGGTCATCAGCGTCTATTGGCGCAAGTATATTTTACTATTGGTCACTGCCTTCAGTTTAGGCTGTATCGGGTACACGCAAGCCTGTGATTTCGTTTTTACGCGTGTGCTACAACCCCACCAAAGAATCCGTATCGAGGTGTTGCTGGGCATGAAAGAAGACCCTGCCGGCGCCGGATATAACGTCAACCAGGCACGAATAGCCATCGGTTCCGGACGTTTCTTCGGGAAAGGGTACCTGAAAGGTACGCAAACCAAACTGCAGTTCGTGCCCGAACAAGATACAGATTTTATCTTCTGTACTGTAGGCGAGGAATGGGGGTTTGTAGGATCCGTAGGTGTATTATTGGTATATCTGTTCTTCATCCTGCGGCTCATCGGGATAGCTGAGCGACAACGGAATATTTCCACTCAGATATACGCTTACTCGGTAGCCAGCATCTTCCTCTTCCACCTGATAATCAATGTAGGTATGGTTTTGGGACTGCTGCCGGTGATTGGTATTCCGTTACCGTTCTTCAGCTATGGCGGTAGTTCATTATGGGGATTCACCTTACTGCTGTTTATCCTGCTGAGGTTAGATGCTGCACGTATGGAGCAATTGAATTAAACGATGCCGTTCATAACAAACCCTATAGGAATCATCGGTGAAAAAGAGGCCACCAAGATACTGGAGAGAAAAGGTCTCCGGGTGATAGAGCATAACTGGCGTATGGGACATCTGGAGGTGGACCTGATAGCGGAAAACAAAAAAGAGATAGTCTTTGTGGAAGTAAAGGCGAGGACCTCCACATACGGCAATATACTGCCGGAGGAATATGTCGATGAAACCAAGAGAAAACGTATCATCGCAGCGGCTAACGCCTATATCAAATATCGCAAGATAGAGAAAACACCGCGGTTTGACATCATCGGTATTCTGGTTCACCCCGGAACACATGAGATCACGTACCGTAACCATATAGAGAATGCCTTCTCGCCTCATGTCCGAACGATATCCACCAATAGTTTCTCGGGCTTATGGAGATGGGGGCACCGCAACAAAACCATAGGAGGAAAATAACAATAATTGTCGATTTAATCGGATGAATTTCAAATATGATGTCATAGTAGTAGGGGCCGGCCACGCGGGATGCGAGGCTGCCAGTGCCTCCGCCCGGATGGGTAGTAAGACCTTGCTCATCACTATGGATATGAACAAGATTGCCCAGATGAGCTGCAATCCGGCAGTAGGAGGTATCGCCAAGGGACAGATAGTACGGGAGATAGACGCCTTGGGAGGCCAGATGGGCATTGTGACGGACAGGAGTGCTATCCAGTTCCGGCTGCTGAACCAAAGCAAAGGTCCGGCGATGTGGAGCCCGCGCAGCCAGAGCGACAGAAAGCGCTTTATTGAGGAATGGGTCAAAGTTCTATCGAGTACCGATAATCTCTCTATCTGGCAGGATATAGTGGTAAGTCTTATTATTAAAAATAATAAGGTATGCGGCGTAAAGACGATGTTGGGAATAGAGATGGAGGCACAGGCTGTCGTGTTGACCAACGGTACTTTCCTAAACGGATTGATGCATTGCGGCAAGACGCAGATACCGGGAGGACGAACTTCCGAACCGGCGTCATACGGAATAACCGAGCAGTTAGTAGAGTTAGGATTCCGAAGCGACAGGATGAAGACCGGTACGCCTGCCCGCATTGACGCACGCTCCATCCGTTTCGAGGAGTTGGTCCGGCAGGACGGAGACAACGACTGGCACCAATTCTCGTATCTGAATACCGTTCACAGGGAGCTCAAACAGATGCCTTGCTGGATTACTTATACCAATCCCCGGACGCATGAAGCCTTACGCGCCGGATTGGCAGATTCTCCCCTTTTCAACGGACAAATCAAGAGTATAGGTCCTCGTTACTGCCCGAGTATAGAGACCAAGATTGTGACTTTTGCCGACAAGGAAGCCCATCAGATATTTCTGGAGCCGGAGGGCGTAGATAGCAATGAGTACTACGTCAACGGTTTCTCCAGTTCATTGCCATGGCAGGTTCAGTTAGCGGGACTAAAGACCATCAAAGGTCTGGAGGACGTAGTGCTCTACCGCCCCGGGTACGCTATTGAATATGACTTCTTTGATCCTACTCAATTACACCACACCCTGGAGACCAAACAGATTAAAAATCTGTTTTTCGCCGGACAGATCAACGGTACTACAGGATACGAGGAAGCAGCCGGACAGGGTTTGGTAGCCGGAGTCAATGCCCATATCAATGTACACGGAGGCCATCCTTTCACAATGGGCAGGGACGAGAGTTATATCGGCGTACTGATTGACGATCTGGTAAACAAAGGAGTGGACGAGCCGTACCGGATGTTCACCTCCCGCGCAGAGTACCGTATTCTGTTACGCCAGGACAATGCAGACGAACGTCTGACGGAACGCAGTCATGAGATGGGGCTGGCAGATTCCCACCGCTACTCCTTATTCCAAAAGAAACAATCAGCATGTGCCGATTTCATCGGATATATTCAAAGCACCACTGTCCGGAAAGGGACTATTGACGGATGGTTGGAATCCATCGGCAGCACCGCTCTCCATGAAGGATGTAAGATAAGCGATTTGATATTACGCCCCCAGGTCAGTATCAAAGGTCTGGCGGAGGTACTGCCGGAACTAAAGACAAAGATTAAGGATTTGTCCGAAGAAACCGAACTGAATTACGAGGAGGTTGTCGAAAGTTGTGAGATTCAAATCAAATACGCCGGATACATCAAACGCGAGCGACAGGAGGCAGACAAGCTACAGCGTTTGGAACAGATACGGATTCCGGAGAGTTTCAATTACGAGGAAGTCCAGAGTCTGAGCACTGAAGCCCGCCAAAAACTATCCCGTATCCGTCCGGGTTCTATCGGCGAAGCACAACGCATACCGGGCGTAAGCCCCAATGATATCAGTGTATTATTAGTGCTGATGGGGCGCTAAATATACATATTTTAGTTTGGATACAAACTAATTAGAAATGTTTCACGTGGAACACAGCGCAAGATAACATTGAGATAAACATATAGTACATAAATAAAAGGTAAATGATATTATGACAGCAAAAGAAGTAATTAAGGCTATCCGTAACGTACCGGATTTCCCTATTCCGGGTATTCAGTTCAAGGACATTACTACAGCCCTGAACAAACCGGAGTGCTTGAAATGGATGAGGGACGAGTTGGTAAAGCGATACAAGGACCTCGGTATCACACAAGTGGTAGGGATAGAGTCCAGAGGTTTTATTGTCGCACCCTCGGTAGCTATAGAGATTGGTGCAGGATTTGTACCAATCCGCAAACCGGGCAAACTACCGGGAGAGACACTGAAGGTACGGTATGACAAAGAGTACGGCAAGGACACCATAGAGATACATAAGGACGCTTTGACCCCGGAGGATATCGTACTTATCCATGACGATATATTGGCGACAGGAGGCTCCATGTACGCAGCAGTCGAACTGGTTCGGAAAGCAGGCGTGAAGAAGATCTACACCAACTGTCTGATTGAGTTAGAGGGTCTGAACGGCAAACAATTTCTGGCAGACAGAGGTGTAGAAATAGAGTGCCTCTTCGGGATAGAAGTGAATGAATGATGGAATGATGGATTGATGGAATGATGGAATGATGGATTGATGGAATGATGGATTGATGAAAGAGAAGGATGAACATATCAGTTTGTTATTAAAACGCATACCGGAGAATCCGGGTGTGTACCAGTACTTCGACAAGGACGGGCAGATAATCTATGTAGGTAAAGCCAAGAACCTGCACAGGAGGGTTAACAGTTATTTCAACAAGGACCACCAGTCGTCCAAGACACGCCAGTTAGTATCCCACATCGCCGATATCCGGTATGTAGTAGTAGACAGCGAGCAGGACGCGTTCTTATTGGAGAACAACCTGATCAAGCAATACCAGCCCCACTATAATATCTTGCTGAAGGACGGGAAGAGTTATCCGTCTATCTGTATCACCAAAGAAGCCTACCCCAGGATATTCAAGACGCGTACTATCCATAAGAAGAGTGGAGAGTACTACGGGCCGTATAGTTTCGGGAATACGGTAGATACAGTACTGGAGCTGATACATAAGCTATACCCTATCCGTACCTGTAATATACCTCTTACCACCGATTCTATCGAGAAAAACAAGGTTCGCGTATGCCTCAAATACCATCTGCATAACTGCTGTGGGGTATGCGAGATGCGTCCGGGTAGCGAACAGTACGCCGAATGGATAGACCAGGCAAGGAAACTGATTAAGGGTGACGCACACGAGATTGGCAAGCAGTTAGAGCGAGAAATGGCGATGAAATCGGCAGAAATGAAGTATGAAGAGGCTGCTGAAATCAAACGGAAGATTGAACTCCTGGAGCAATTCAAGAGTAAGACCATCATCACGAACACCCACGCAGGTGATATAGATGTATTCGGTTATGACGAACAGGAGGACAAAGTATATATCTCCATGCTGCATGTCCACAACGGCAGTATTGTACAGGGTCAGACGATAGAGTACCGCCGGAAAATGGAGGAGGAGAAAGAGGAACTGTTAGCCCTGGGAATGATGGAGTTGAGAGAACGGTTAGAGAGCAAGACAAAGGAAGTGATTGTTCCGTTCATACCGGAGGTTTTTGATGAGACACTACATATCAACATTGCCGTCAGCGGCGACAAGAAGAAGCTGCTGGATCTGGCAATGCAGAACGTACGTCAGTATAAATTAGACCGGTTAAAGCAGGACGACAAGCTGAACCCCGAGCAGCGGGGCGTACGGATTCTGACGGAGTTACAGAAGATAGCGGGGCTACCTACCCTGCCGCGATGGATAGATTGTTTCGATAACTCGAATATCCAGGGCACGAACGCAGTAGCGGGATGCGTAGTGTACAGGATGGGTAAACCGAGTAAGCGTGATTACAAACGGTTTGAGATCAAGACCGTAGAGGGAGCGGACGACTACGCCTCCATGCGCGAGGTAGTCAGGAGAAGATACCAGCACCTGATGGATGAAGGAGGTCAGATGCCGGACCTGATCATCGCCGACGGAGGTATCGGTCAGATGCATGCTATCCGTGAAGCAGTGGAGGACCAGTTAGGGTTACAGATTCCTATCGCGGGTCTGAAGAAAAATGACAAACACCGTACGCAGACTCTGCTGTACGGATTTCCTCCCGTGGAGATTGGGATGCCGGTGACGAGCGAAGTGTTCCGGCTATTGACAGCAATCCAGGACGAGGTACACCGGTTTGCCATCACATACCACAAATCGAAGCGCAGCAAGGCTCAGATTCATAGCCAATTAGATGATTTACAGGGAGTTGGCGAAGCTACCAAGCATAAGATACTGACCCGTTTCGGTTCCGTGAAACGCGCTAGAACAGCCAAAAAGGAAGAATGGGAAGAATTGCTCGGAAAGCACAGAGGATCAGCCATTTACGAGCAACTTCAGGCAAAATTAAGTCTCTGAGAATTGAATATTTTTCACGACCATGAGTATTTATACGATAAAAAAAAGGGGTATAACCCCACCCGACCTTCCCTCAAGGGAGGGCAGAATAAATGAAAGCCATCAGAATGGTGAAGAAGGGCGATTAGTCCTTCTTAACGAGCAAGGGGAGGAAGTGAGTCCGTTGGAGATACTGAAGGAGGCAGAGCCGCATCGCGTGTTTGCCTTCGAGGGTGAGATGGGTGCCGGTAAGACGACGTTCATCAAGCGCCTATGTGAAGCCATGGGGACGGAGGACATCGTCAACAGTCCTACCTTCGCGATTGTCAACGTGTACGATGTGGAACAACCGTACAAGGGAGAAGTATATCATTTCGACTGCTACCGGTTGAAGGATATCCGTGAGGCGATAGATTTCGGAGCGGAGGATTATCTGTACTCGGGCAATTACTGTTTCATCGAGTGGCCGGATATGATTGAAGCCCTGTTGCCGGATGACACCGTCTATGTGAAAATCACTCCGCTGGAGAACGGTGACCGCCGTTTGACAATCGGTTAGGGTATCTCGATGTATTGTCGGTCCAATGTCGATGCATTGTCGGTCCATTGTCGGTCCATTCCCGATACATGAAGCCTTTTTTGTGCCTCTCAACAGCGTAGCGCTAAACTTCCTCCACAGCGCAGTGCTCTCTTCCCCCTCGTTGCATAGCCATTGCATAGTCAATGCCTCCTCATTGCCTCCTCGATGCCCCTTACAACACCTCTGGAACAACCTCATTTTGAGGCTGTTAGAAATCAGTAAAAAAAAGTAGAAAATAGAAAGTAAGAAAGACCTCGGCGGAGGTGCGCAAAGAGGTTGAAAAGTGATTTTCCGCCCTTAAAATTTGCATATATGAAAAAAAAGCAGTAATTTTGCACTCACAGATACTAAACAGTTATGATAGAGGTACAGGATATTCACAAGTCTTTTGGCGAATTGGAAGTGCTGAAAGGAGTAAGCCTACGTGTGGAGAAAGGCGAGATAGTAGCTATCGTGGGCAAGTCCGGAGCCGGTAAGACGACGCTTCTTCAGATTATCGGGACGTTAGACCGTCCGACGAGCGGGAAGGTGGTTATTGACGGAGAGGATGTCTTTGCGCTGGGCGAGAAGCAGCTGGCGGCGTTCCGAAACAAGCATATCGGGTTTATCTTCCAGTTCCACCAGTTACTGCCGGAGTTCACGGCATTGGAGAACGTATGTATCCCTGCGATGATAGCCCGTGAGAAGGAGTCCGAATATAAGCCTCGGGCAGAGAAACTGCTACGCGAGT
>DEIW01000023.1 GCA_002352705.1 Bacteroidales bacterium UBA2764
GGCACGGCGGGTAGCTTTCTTAGTAGCCTTCTTGGTCTCCTTGAGCATGTTCTCGTTGTAATCTACGAGCTCGATGATACACATCTCAGCCGCGTCTCCCAGACGGAAACCGGTGCGGAGGATACGGGTGTAGCCACCGGGACGGTTAGCGATTTTCTCCCCCACATTCTGGAAGAGTTCGTTAATAACCTCTTTTTGTTTGAGGAGGGAGAAAGCCAGACGGCGGTTATTCATGTTATCCTCTTTCGCACGTGTGAGGATGGGCTCCACGTAAATACGGAGCGCTTTAGCCTTAGCGAGAGTTGTACTGATGCGCTTATGCATAATCAGGGAGCAAGCCATGTTGCTGAGCATAGCTGCGCGATGGTTAGCTTTGCGGCTAAGGTGATTGAATTTTTTATTATGTCTCATAATTTTTAATGCGATTAAAAATGTTATTTCCGTTGTTTCCGTAGATTTCGTAATTTACGTAAACTACGCAGACTACGATAACTACGAAAACTACTTTTCTTTTAGTCCAGCGCACGGTAGCGCGAGATATCCATGCCGAAGGCGAGTCCGTTACGCTCCAGCAGTTCATCCAGTTCGGTGAGGGATTTCTTACCGAAGTTACGGAACTTGAGGAGGTCAGCGCGGTGGTACTTAACCAATTCGCCAAGAGTCTCAACCTCAGCCGCTTTCAAGCAGTTCAGTGCACGAACGGAGAGGTCCATATCCTGCAGTTTCTGGTTGAGCAGCTGGCGCATTCTGAGGATTTCCTCATCGAGTGCGTTATTATTTTTCTTGGTCTCCTCTTCGAGCACGATGCGTTCATCCGAGAAGAGCATGAAATGATAGATCAAAATCTTAGCGGCCTCGGTAAGCGCCTGTTGCGGGCTAATGGAGCCGTCCGTGGTAATCTCAATCGTCAGTTTCTCGTAGTCGGTACGTTGCTCGACACGATACTGGTCAACTGAAATCATGACGTTACGGATAGGGGTATAGATGGAATCGATAGCGAGCGTTCCGATAGGATCGTCTTTCTTTCTATTCTCATCACCAGGCACGTATCCGCGACCTTTGTTGATAGTAATCTCAATCTCAAAATCAGCGGATTCATCCAGTTCAGCCAGTTGCAGTTCGGGATTCAGGATCTCGAAAGACTGGAGCACGGTATTGAACTCGCCAGCCAAGAAAGCTTTCTGCTTATGGACATGGAGTTTCACCGTTTCGGTTTCGTCCTCGATGCCCTCCTTGCGGAGAAAGCGAACTTGTTTGAGGTTGAGGATAAGGTTTGTAACGTCAGTGATTACACCGGGGATGGTAGCAAATTCATGATCAATACCGCTGATCTTGACAGAGCAGATAGCATATCCCTCGAGGCTGCCCAGCAGCACACGACGGATAGCATTGCCTATCGTAATTCCGTACCCCGGCTCGAGTGGGCGAAACTCAAAGATACCTTTGTTCGCACTCGAATCCAACATGATAACCTTATCAGGTTTAATGAAATTTAATATTGCCATGAATTTAATGATTATTTAGAGTACAACTCAACGATTAATTGCTCCTTGATATTCTCGGGGATCTCAGCGCGTGCCGGAACATTAAGCAGTTTGCCGGCTTTTTCAGTTTCGTTCCACTCGAGCCAACCATATTTAGCATGGTTGAAACCTTGGAGAGCCTCATTGATAACTTCGAGCGATTTAGCTTTCTCTCGAACAGCCACTACCTGGCCGGGTTTTACCTCATAAGAAGGAATATTAACGACCTTTCCGTCCACGGTGATGTGGCGGTGTGAAACGAGCTGGCGTGCTGCAGCACGGGTAGGAGCCATACCGAGACGATACACGATATTATCGAGACGGCACTCCAGGAGCTGGATCAGGATTTCACCGGTGATACCTTTAGTACGAGCAGCTTTTGCGAAGAGGAGACGGAATTGCTTTTCGAGGACACCATAGGTGTATTTAGCTTTCTGTTTCTCAGCGAGCTGTGTACCATACTCAGAGTTTTTCTTACGACGGTTAACGCCGTGTTGTCCGGGTGCATACGGACGTTTTGCAAGCACCTTGTCCTCGCCGAAGATAGCCTCACCGAATCGGCGGGCGATGCGAGATTTTGGGCCAATATATCTTGCCATAATTGTTATATTTTACGTTAAAGGGTTTAACTTTAAATGTTGTTTACGTAGTTTTTGTAATTTACGTATTTTACGTAGATTACGCGAAGCCAACTACGAAAACTACGTTTACTTATACACGACGACGTTTTGGAGGACGGCAACCGTTGTGCGGCATCGGAGTAACATCTACGATCTCCGTAACATCGATACCTGCAGCCACGCAGGCACGGATAGCCGATTCACGTCCTTGTCCGGGACCCTTAACGTATGCTTTGACTTTACGCAGTCCGAGGTCGTAAGCGACCTTGCAGCAGTCAGCTGCTGCCATTTGTGCTGCGTATGGAGTATTCTTTTTGCTGCCACGGAATCCTTGTTTACCAGCAGAAGACCAACTGATAACCTGTCCATCTCCGTTAGCAACCGTAACGATTACATTATTGAAAGAAGACATCACGTGAAGTTGGCCAACGCCTTCAATCTTCACTACGCGCTTCTTAGCTGCAATAGCTTTCTTTGCCATAATTGATAGATAATTTTATTAGTCGAAAGTCGAAAGTCGAAAGTCGAAAGACTTACGATGCGGCCTCCAACCTGGTTGTTAACTAAATTACTTTGTTGCCTTTTTCTTATTTGCAACCGTTTTCTTACGTCCTTTGCGCGTGCGGGCGTTGTTCTTGGTGCTCTGTCCACGAACGGGGAGACCGATACGGTGGCGTACACCACGGTAACAACCGATATCCATCAAGCGTTTGATGTTCAATTGTGTTTCCGAACGAAGATCACCTTCTACTTTGAATTTAGCACCGATGATCTCACGGACTTTAGCTGCTTGGTCATCCGTCCAATTCTCTACTTTGATGCTTGGGTCAATGCCTGCCTCTGCGAGAATTTTCTTTGCGCTTGAACGACCTATTCCGTAGATATAAGTCAGACTGACTTCGCCACATTTGTTCTGCGGTATATCTACACCGACAATTCTTATAGCCATAAATTTAAATAATAATTAATAATGAATAATGAATATTCTTTTTAAACTCGGATAATTTTCGAAGGAAAGCGCTTATCCTTGACGCATCTTCATTTTAGGATCCTTCTTGTTGATTACATACAAGTGCCCTTTGCGACGTACAATTTTGCAGTCTGCATTGCGCTTCTTGATTGATGCTCTTACTTTCATAGTAAAAACTTTGTTTTCTTTGGAGTCAGGAGTCAGGAGTCGGGAGTCGGGACTTATTTGTCTTTACTCCTTATTCCTTATTCCTTCATCTCGATTAATAATTACTTGTAGCGGAAGGAGATACGCCCTTTTGTCAGATCGTATGGACTCATTTCCACCTTGACGCGGTCACCCGCCAGGATCTTGATATAATGCATCCGCATTTTACCGGAGATGTGGGCGATGATGAGCGGTCCGTTTTCGAGTTGAACACGAAACATTGCGTTGGATAAAGCCTCCACAACCGTTCCGTCTACTTCGATACTGTCTTGTTTTGCCATAGTGTTTTATATTTAGATGAATTTATCTTCCAAAACTTCCCGGATATACTCAAAGGTAGAGAGGATATCCGCCTTGCCGTTCCTTACGCATACGGATAACTCGTAATGCGCAGCAGGCTTGCGGTCGATAGTGCGTGCTGTCCATCCGTCATCCTCGATGAGAACATTTCTCCGTCCGAGTGTTATCATCGGTTCGATTGCCAATGTCATACCGGATTTAAGGACGATGCCGTTTCCTCTTCTGCCATAATTGCATACCTCGGGGTCTTCATGCATCTCTCGTCCGATACCGTGGCCTACGAACTCCCGAACTACGCCATACCCGGCTTTCTCACAATGGGTCTGGATAGTAGCTCCGATGTCCCCCAGCCGGCGTCCGGTGACAGCTTGGCCGATACCGAGATAGAGGGCTTCCTTGGTAGTACGGAGGAGTTGCATTACTTCCGCGCTGACTTCTCCCACCGGGAAAGTATATGCGCTGTCAGAATGCCATCCGTTGAGTTCTATAGACGAATCCACGGAGATGATATCTCCCTCGCGGAGAATCACTTTGTCCGAGGGGATGCCGTGTACGACCTGTTCGTTCACAGAGGTACAGAGGGTAGCGGGGTATCCCTCATAGCCGAGGCATGCGGGTCTTCCGCCGTTGTCCATAATATACTCGTAAGCTATCTTATCCAGTTGGGCGGTAGTAACACCCGGCTTGATAGCCTTTGCCACTTCGGCGTAGGTCTTACCAAGCAGGATGTTGCTTGCCCGCATGAGTTCTATCTCTTCGTCAGTCTTTAAGAATATCATCTAAACATTTACGATTTAATCATTTACCATTTGGTCATTTATTAAACCATCCGGCAGCTGACAAATTAGTAGGCCATAGCGCCGGAGCGTCCCTTGATACGCATACCGGACTCAAAGAATCCGTCGTAATGACGCATTAAGAGGTGGCTCTCAATCTGCTGCAAGGTATCCAAAATAACGCCTACCATAATGAGCAAAGAGGTACCGCCGAAGAACTGCGCAAATCCCATAGTAACGCCAAACAAGCGAGCAAAAGCAGGCAGGATAGCGATGAGGGCGAGCAGGATCGAACCCGGCAGGGTGATGCGGCTCATGATGGTGTCGATATACTCAGCCGTCTTCTTACCCGGTTTCACACCCGGAATAAAACCGTTGTTCAGTTTCAGGTTCTCTGCCATCTGAACAGGATTGATAATAATCGCAGTGTAGAAATAGGTGAAGGCGATGATCAGGAGTGCGAATACGAGGTTGTACCAGAAGCCGTTGTTATCCATGAAAGCTTGCACGAAGGCATTGGACTCGGAAGCCCGGAAGCCCACGATAGCGATAGGGATGAACATGATAGCCTGAGCAAAGATGATCGGCATTACGTTGGCCGCATTCACTTTCAAAGGAATGTACTGGCGTACGCCACCATACTGTTTGTTGCCCTGAATACGTTTAGCGTACTGCACGGGAATACGACGCGTACCCTGTACCAGCATGATTGCAAAAGCGAATACGAGCAGCAGGATAACGACCTCAAAGAAGAAGACCATCAGTCCGCCGCCACCGTTCTCATTGAGGCGGCTGGAGAACTCTTGTACAAAAGCTCCCGGGAGGCGCGCGATGATACCGATCAAGATGATGAAGGAAATACCGTTTCCTACACCACGGTCGGTAATGCGCTCACCCAGCCACATAACGAACATAGAGCCCGCACAGAGCAGGATGGTAGAGGAGATGGTGAACCAGTTGAAACCTACTGCCAGCGGCTGACCGGCCTGACCCATCTGCACGGCCAGGTTGACGAGATAACTCGGTCCCTGGAAAAGCAGAATAGCTACCGTCAGATAGCGCGTGATCTGATTCATCTTCTGGCGTCCGGACTCACCTTCTTTCTGCATCTTCTGGAAATACGGCACCGCAATAGAGAGGAGCTGGATAACGATAGATGCAGAGATATACGGCATGATACCGAGCGCGAAAATAGACGCATTGGAGAATGCTCCACCGGAGAACATATCCAGCAATGCCATCAGGCCACCCGCTGTCTGGCTATGCAGGGCAGACAAGGCTGTAGGGTCGACACCCGGAAGAACGACGAACGATCCGAAGCGATAGATCAAAACGAACAATGCCGTTGTGAGCAGACGCGTACGGAGGTCCTCGATCTTCCAGATATTTTTACATGTTTCTATAAATTTCATAATAAAACTAATGTTTTCTTATGGAGTCTTGGCTTAGCCGGGTTGGGCAAGCAAGCTACCGCCCGGATTGCACTTACACACGGCTTGCACAAGACTTCATATCAATCGTTTTACTTAAATTTTCTCGATGGTGCCACCGGCAGCGGTGATAGCCTCTTCTGCTTTCTTCGAGAAAGCGTTAGCCTGAACGGTCAGTTTGGCTTTCAACTCACCGTTACCCAGGATCTTAACGAGTTGGGTCTTGGAGATGAAACCAGCCTCATGGAGCTCGATCAAACCGATCTTCTCCAGCTTCTTAGCCTCCGCCAGAGCCTGGAGCGTAGAGAGGTTGATAGCTTTGTATTCCACGCGGTTGACGTTCTTAAAGCCGAACTTCGGCAGACGACGCTGCATAGGCATCTGACCACCTTCGAAACCGATTTTCTTGCTGTAACCGGAGCGGGACTTAGCACCCTTGTGACCACGGGTTGAAGTACCACCTAGACCCGAGCCCGGGCCGCGGCCGATACGACGACGTGAATGGGTTGA
>DEIW01000124.1:0-4021 GCA_002352705.1 Bacteroidales bacterium UBA2764
ATATCCGTGAACAAAGAGAGCGTAGCTTCTAAAGGCTCGATAGTCTTTAAGAGCGGCGAGGAGACGGTGGAGCTCCCTGTAAGCCGTGCGGCGAAAGCGGCTCCGTATCTGCGGGTCGTTTCCGAGAAGGAGCTCAACACGCCTAAGGAGGGCGGTACTTATACCGTCCAGATAGAGAGTAATATCAAGTGGTCCGCTTCTTCCAATGCCGGCTGGGCGAAAGTGAACAAGGGTGTGACGGTTAATAACGACAATATCACCGTCACCGTGGATGCGGCAACGATGCCTCAGGAGACAGAAGCGCTTATTGTGGTGAAGCCATACGGCGAGGGCTACGAAGCCGGATCCGACACGGTCTATATCACCCGCGGCAGTACGGACGCTACCTCGCTGACGGTTGACCCGACGGAGATCAACGCACCCGAGAACGGCGGTTCGTTTACGGTCAATGTCTCCTCCAATGCCAAATGGCGGGTATGGAAGACATGGGATATGGATTGGTTGAAGTTCTCCGACGCAGCAGAAGGTGATGGTAGCGGCTCGTTCTCTTTCTCCATTGAAGAAGCGACTTCTATGGACGACGTTTCCGGCATTCTGACTATCGAGGAAGACCGTTCGGATAACTACAAACCCGTCGTAACCCAGGTAGCCGTTTCCCGCAAAGGCAAAGCGGCAGCTTCTTTGTCTGTCTCTCCGATTGCGATTAACGCACCTGCCGAAGGATATGAAGTACCTGTAGAAATCAAGTCCAACTATCCCTGGACTGCCAGCCTCGTAGGGGCGAGGATCTTCTCTGTCTCCGCAACGAGCGGTGACGGCGACGCCACGATGATTGTCACCGTCAAACCGACTACAGAAAAAACAGAAGCCACCGGCTCCATCACCATCCGCAGCTCTTTCGGCAACGAGCAAACGCGTATTAATATCCACCGGGATGCATATGTGCCGCCGGTTCCCGAGCCGTCCTTGCGGGTCTATCCTGTCTTGATTTCAGCCACCGCTGAGGGTGGAGAATTTACCCTTAATCTGACCAGCAACTGCGCATGGACCGGCACCTCCTCCAACACTCGAGTAGCAAGTTTTTATCCTACCTCTGGTACCGGTTCGGCTACTATCTCCGTCATTGTTGCGCCTACGGCATCAACTACACCCTCCAACGCCACGCTCACCTTTACATCTGCCGATGGTTCTTTAACCGAAACAGTGGAAGTAAGACGGGGAGCGGAGGTCTCCTGTTATGTTCGGAAACCCTTCTCTGTCAGCCGCAAAAAAAGAGTGTACTTCTCTGAAGGCAATCTGCAATTCCACGTATCTGGGTATCATACCTTATGGCGTTTTGCCAAATATCAGTATGAGTGCTTCGGACTGGTAGCTAACATACGGGATTTGTTCGTATGGGGTTCTGGTAAAGGACCTGAAGCAGAGACTACTACTTATAATTTTATTGATTGGGGAAGTGATCAAATCCACGATCCATGGACGGAATACATTTGGGAGCATAACAGTTGGAGAACTCTGACAAGTGACGAATGGGACTATATTCTCAATTCACGATCGAATGCGCAAAACCTTAGAGGAAGGGCTACTGTCAATAACAAACATGGTTTTGTCCTCTTGCCCGATAGTTGGGTGTTGCCTGCCGGTTTGCAATTCAATGCCAATGCGACAGGTTACAGCTCGAATATCTATTCGATAGAAGATTGGAAAAGGATGGAAGCGAACGGTGCCGTCTTCCTTCCCGCTTCCGGATATATGTATAACTCTTCTGTAGGAGAATTCGGTACGAACGGATACTACTGGACGTCGGACATGTATACCCAAAAATTAGGTATTGCCGAATGGGAAGTGGATCCGATACATTTCCAATTCGACGTTTCCGGTTTTGACATAACTCATCAAACGCTACACGGAGCCAGAGATGCCTTCTCCGTCCGCCTCGTATGCGACCTGGATGGCTTAAAGTAGAGATAATTGTTAAGTTAAAAGACATGATAAAACTGATAAACATATTGATTATGGCACTGACGATAGCTACGGGTGGCGCGGGAGAAGACAACTCTGCCACCTACCGGATTGATTATGCCGGAAAGAAGTATTGGTTTTGCGCAATGACGCAAAGCGGCAAACAGATTGCTCCGCCGGAGCAGGCGAGAGCCGGTGAAGAGGTGGTAATCTACTATCCCATGATTGCTACCGACACCGATTACTCCTTCCTGGTGGACGGCTGCTATTTCCGTCCGGATTACCAGAGAGACAAAGGATTTATCTTGCGCTTCGTCATGCCGGACCACGACATCACCATCGAGTGCAAGGAGCGTAACTCCATGCACCCGGAGGAGGTGCCGGAGGAGCGTTAGGATGGTCGCTTGCGCGACGTAAAACGTTAAAGCGTTAAGTTGTTAAGCCTTGCGGGATTGGTTTCCCGCAGGGTTACAAAAACCAAATGACCCGATAAATGGTACTTGGTACTTGGTCACTTGGTACTTAAAATCGTTCTTTGACATAATGGATTACCGTTAAAAAAGCAAATTTGCTTAATTTGCTAAATTTGTGAACTATTTATTTGCATATATCGGAAAAAAGTAGTACCTTTGCAGTGAAAAAATGTTACTAATCACAAAAAATCCTTGTAAATATGCGTTTTTTACGTTCGAAGTACTTACAACAACTTCTCGCGGGAAGAGGCAACGGAATGGTTAAAATAATCACCGGCGTCAGACGTTGCGGAAAATCATTTCTGTTATTCGATATATTCCGTTCTTATTTGTTAGGCGAAGGAGTGAGTGAAGATCATATTATTGCGTTGACCTTGGATCAACGGGATATGAAAACTTTGCGCAATCCGGACAGATTGCTGGAATACATTGATACGCATTTGACTGCCGATAATCGGACGCACTATATTATCTTGGATGAGATACAGATGGTCGAAGATTTTGTGGAAGTGCTATTAACATTAATGCGTAAGCCTAACACAGAAGTGTATGTTTCCGGTTCTAATTCCAAATTCCTCTCCAGCGATGTAGTCACAGAGTTTCGCGGACGTGGAGATGAGATTCGTGTATACCCCTTGTCCCTCAGCGAATACATGGAAGGAACAGGATTGGATTACCTCACGGCAGCCAAATACTATTTTGTTTATGGAGGACTGCCGCAAGTGGCATTGATGGAAGATACACAAAAGAAAGAGGATTTTCTTCGTACCATGACCGAGGTGACCTACCTCCGTGATGTAGTGGATAGAAATCACCTGCGTAATGAGGAAGGAATGCGCGAACTGATACGTATCTTGGCATCCTCGGTTGCCAGTTCTACTAATCCGACCAAGATTGCTGACACGTTTAAGTCTGTTGCCAAGTTGCGCATTACTGAAACGACCATCCGGCAGTATATAGCATATCTGCAAAATGCTTTTTTGGTAGAGGAAGCACTACGTTATGACATCAAAGGAAGGCGGTATATAGGTGCCGAGAACAAGTACTATTTCGTCGATCCCGGAATCAGAAACGCAGTGCTTAATTTCCGGCAGATAGACGACGGGCATTTGATGGAGAACATCATATACAATGAATTGCGTATGCGCGGGTATTTGGTCGATGTGGGAAGAGTGGAAACATGGCAAATAGTGAACGGGCAACGCGTGAGAAAGAATCTGGAAGTGGATTTTGTGGTCAATCGTGGCAGCCAGCGATACTATATCCAGTCTGCCTTTGAAATGCCAAGTTCTACTAAAATGGCGCAAGAAGAGCATTCTCTAAAGCTGGTGAGTGATTCGTTCCGAAAAATCATCTTGGTACATGAAGACATCTTGCCTCGCAGAGATGAAAAAGGAATAGTAACGATGGGGTTGAAGCAGTTTCTTACAGATGTGCATGCTATAGAAACAGCCTAATCGCAACTATCATGGTTTTATAAGTCATATTTTGCAAATTTTAAGCGGTAATCCTCGCTTAAGCTAAGGCTTGTGCGACTGCGTGCTATGCACTTGTATAGCACGCCGCCTTGCTCTACGCTCTCCCCA
>DEIW01000124.1:4050-8837 GCA_002352705.1 Bacteroidales bacterium UBA2764
GCTCTCCCCACAGATTAAAATCTTCGGGGACCCTTTATATATAGCGGACTACCGCTTTTTGTGTAGAATAAAAATAATTTTTGGATAATTGTTGGTAATTTTGGACTAACTATATAAATAATAACGAATATGAAAAAAATCTTTACCCTTTTCGTAGCTGCCGTAGCGGCAGTAACGATGTCCGCCCAGAGCCCGGTAGGCGGTTCGTGCGGCGCGAACTCCAAATGGTATTTTGACCCTTCCAGAGGACTCCTTTCCATCAGCGGAGCCGGAGCAATGGATGACTATACCTCCGGAGCGGCTCCTTGGTATAAGTACAATCAGGAGATCACGAGGCTCGCTATTCTGGACGGTGTCCCGTATATCGGCGATTATGCTTTCTGGAATTTGCTCAATGTAACCGATGTGACGATTCCCGGTTCTGTGAAGAATATCGGCGACTATGCGTTCGCTTCGTGCGGCGGACTACGGACTCTGCGCCTTGAAAACGGCGTGCAGTATATCGGCAAAGGCGCTTTCGGCTTGTGTCTGGCGCTGGAGACGGTCATGATCCCGAACACCGTGACCACGATTGACGAACTGGCTTTCGGGCTATGCGGTAGTCTCAAGATTGTGTCTATCCCTGCCTCCGTCACCACGCTCGGCAAACAGGCGCTTGCCTTCTGCCCCTCTTTGCAATGGATCATCAATGCCGCCGGCATACCCCAGACCCCTCCTGAAGGCTTGTTCGATAACGTGGACAAGACGAAATGCCGACTCTCCGTCCTCGCCTCCGCGGAGCAAGCCTTCCGTGCCACCGCAGAATGGAAAGAGTTCAATATCGAACCCGTGCAGGCAACCGCCATGGGGCTGTGCGGAGAAAACCTGTTATGGACCTACGATGCCGGAACCAACGCCATGGAAATCAGTGGAACGGGCAGGATATATGATTTCTTTGAGGAATGGGATGAGTTTAAGAAAGATATCGAGACCTTAGAGTTGCAGGAAGGCGTATCGACGATAGGCCGTGATGCTTTCCGCAATTGCTTCTCGCTGACCTCGGTGGTACTGCCCGCCTCACTCGACAGTGTGGACAAATACCCCTTTTCCTCTTGTAATCAATTGACCTCCATTGAGGTGGCGGAGGGAAATTACTGCTACAGCTCCGTGGACGGAGTGCTCTTCAACAAAACCAAGACATACCTCATCAAATACCCTGCCGCCAAGCCGGAGGAGGAATATCGCATTCCCAATACGGTCACCGATGTTCAGCCGTATGCTTTTTGTGACTGCCGGCGTTTGAACAAACTCACCATTCCGAGCTCCGTGGTGACAATCGACCAACTGGCGTTCGGCTATTGCAGTTCTTTGCATGAGATATACAACTATGCCGCTCCGATACTCATTGAAGCGAGTGTCTTCAGGGGGGTGGACCAGCCGAACTGCATACTCTATGTCCCGCAGCAGTATTATGAGCAATACAAGATGGCGGAGGTATGGAAGAATTTTGACGTGCAGGTAACGGACCGTGGCGAAGGGATAGAAACCCCCTCCGGCTCTCCCCGCACCTCGCAGAAGCTCCTCCGCAACGGCATGCTGCTGATAGAGCGCAACGGCAAGACGTATAACGCGCAAGGCGTGGAGGTGCCGGAGGCACGTTAAGAGGTCAAATGAAGTGACAAAGGGACTAAGTACCTGCGGCACGTAAAAGAGTAAAAATGGTCGCTACGCGACGTTAAAACGTTAAACGGTTAAACTGTTAAAACGTTAAGTTGTTAAGCCATGCAGGGCTGATTACCCTGCATGGTTACAAAAACCAAATGACCCAATAAATGCCCAAATGGTAAATGGTCAAATGGTAAATGACTTGTTCTTTGACATAATGGATTACCGTAATTAGCCGCATGGCAACGACGATTATACGAATGCTCTGCATGCTTAATTTCGTCTAAAATTACCAAAACAATCAAGTTTTAGACGAGACAGTGCATCTAAATCCGTCTAAAATCGCCAAAATAATCAAGTTTTAGACGAAATCACTTGCATATATCATTATTTTGTTGTACCTTTGCAGCGGATTTTAAAAGCAGAAAGATATGGAAATCATTGGCAGAAGGATGGAAAAACAGCGCCTGGAGAGTTTGTATAACTCCCGCAGAGCTGAATTTTTAGTGGTCTATGGCAGACGCCGCGTCGGAAAAACTTATCTCGTACGGCAGCATTTCGAGAACCGTTTTGCTTTCGTGACGACAGGTTTGTACAAAAAATCCCAGGATATGCAACTGACGCAGTTTGCGATGGCTTTGAATGAGTCTTTCGGGATAGACATGCCTGCATTCAGTACGTGGCTGGAGGCTTTTGCCATGCTCAAGAAATGCTTGCAGGGCTCCAAGCAGGACCGCAATGTGGTCTTTATAGATGAGATATCATGGTTTGATACCACCGGCTCGGATTTTATTGGCGCTTTGGAATGGTTCTGGAACGGGTGGGCTGCATCACAAAGCGATATTTTTCTTATTGCTTGCGGCAGTGCCACTTCATGGATCACAGACAAACTGTTATCTGACAAAGGCGGATTATTCAATCGCGCTACCTGCCAGATGTTTCTTCTTCCTTTTACGCTGAACGAAACGGAACAGTACCTTGTATCGCGCGGATTCCAATGGAACAGGTATGATATGACGGAGTGTTACATGGTAATGGGAGGCATTCCGTACTACTTGAACCAATTGGATCCCCAGCTTACTTATACAGCGAATGTAGATGAACTGTTTTTCAAGAAGAACGGGCGGTTGAAAGATGAGTTTGACCACTTGTATAAAATGCTGTTTGAGAACTCTTCTTACTATATCAAATTGGTGGAAGCCCTGTCGGAGAAGACCATGGGCTTGACCCGGGACGAGATCAGCAAGACCGCCAAAGTAGGCAATAACGGGCAACTGACGAAAGCGCTGCGTGACTTGGTTAACTGCAATATCATCCGCGGCTACAATTATTTTGGCAAAGCCAGGAATGGTATCGTGTACCAGTTGTCCGACTATTTTACGATGTTCTACTTCCGCTTCATCCGCCAGTACTACGGAAGGGATGAGCATTTCTGGACCTTTACCATCGACCTGCCGGCGCGACGCGCATGGGCTGGGTGCATTTTTGAACAAGTATGCAAAGACCATATTGACCAAATCAAGCATGCATTAGGCATCTGGGGTGTTATGAGTGAGCAATCGACATGGTATAGCAAGCCGCAGAAAGATTCCTCTGCACGCGGAGCACAGATAGATATGCTCATTGCCCGTCGCGATCATGTCATCAATATCTGCGAAATGAAATTCTCCCAGAGCGAATATACCATCGACAAAGACTATGAATTGCAACTGCGAAACAAAGTAGGTACTTTCCGCGAAGCAACAGGCACACATGATGCGCTCCATGTAACGATGATAACCACTTATGGCGTCAAACCAAACAGCCATAGCGGCATTGTACAGTCACAAGTGACGTTGGATGATTTGTTCCTCCCGAATAGAGAATAATACACATCTCTTTTCTTCCTTACTATTGCATAAAGCGGTAATCCTCGCTTAAGCTAAGGCTTGTGCGACTGCGTGCTATGCACTTGTATAGCACGCCGCCTTGCTCTACGCTCTCCCCAAAGATTAAAATCTTCGGGGACCCTTTTATATGCGGTTTACCGCTTTTTTGTGTAGAATAAAAATAATTTTTGGATAATTGTTGGTAATTTTGGACTAACCCCAAAAGCCAAATGACCCGATAAATGCCCGAATGGTAAATGATTGATAAATGAAAAAACTGTTTGACATTCTGATTATGGTAGCAAGTTTGACACTGAGCAGCTGCGGCGCCAGTAAAAAAGCAATGTACCGGATTGACTTCTCCGGACAGAGAGAGTACTATTGTACCGATATACCCAAGGGCCCTACGGACGGAAAAAGCCAAAAAAGCAAGAACTCCGTTTACGGGCCGGTTCCCAAAGAGAAGTATCGCGAAGGAGAAGAGGTAGTGCTCTATTTCTATATGGTAGCTACGGACACCAACTACACCTTCCTGCTGGACGGCGAACCTTTTTTCCCTTCCTGGGAGGGCAGCAAAGGCTATCTCATCCGTTTCACCATGCCCGCGCACGATGTCAAACTGGAGTGCAGACACCGCAACTCCATGATCCGGGAGATGCCGGATAAAGAAATAGAAAAAATAGATTAACCCCTTTAACAAACAATCATTATGGAAAATGTTCTTACATCCAACCGTGCCCTTGCGGCAAGGAAAAAAGTCCTTTTTATGCTCCTGACTGCCGTGGCGGTTATGTTCAGCAGCTGTATCATTAGTGTAGACTCTTCTGACAACAAACCCGATGAGGATTACGCTCCCCGCCAGATGGGAAACGGTGCTTATATCACTTTCACCCATACGGACGGCTCGTACATGAAGATAGTCTTTTCGCTCAACAACAATGCGGATCTGACTTACTCCACCGCCTCCAAAGGAAAAATCACGGCAGGCAATTACAAATACGAGGGCTACAACAAGGCTTCCCTGCTCTACAACTACCTGCACGGAGGCTATGCCACCCAGTACACGGCGGAACTGGATTTCACCCGCTCTGATGGAGGCAAGATAACCTTCCATGACAAATCCACCGGCTCGTTCACCTACCGGCCGTAAAATCAAACCGGCGGCTCTGCCGCTCAAACAACCTCAAACAATTTCAAACAATGAAAAAGATTCATCTTAATCGTGCCCTTGTGGCTAAGAAAAAGATTATTCTCTTCCTCCTGCCGGCGGTGATG
>DEIW01000123.1 GCA_002352705.1 Bacteroidales bacterium UBA2764
GCAAACAGCATCACCGCCGGCAGCAGAAAGAGAAAAAGATTTTTCATACTGTTGTTGTTATTTTTTATTGTTATCTAGTTTTTCTAGTTATTATAGCTTTTCTAGTTCCCATGCAGGGTAATCAGCCCTGCATGGCTTGTCTCTCCCCTTGAGGGGGAGTCGGATGGGGTTATTTCCCTAGTGCTATATATTGGATTACCGTCCGCTCCACTTTGGCGGGAAGCCCCCAATGAGGTTATGTCTATACTTTTTGCGATTTTACGCATTTTTCGTGAAATAAATTTGTGGAATTCAGAAAAAAGTTGTATCTTTGCAGCCGGAAACGTTAAAAACGAGCAGAAGCAAAAGCTCGGAAACGTTAATTTTTATTTCTACTAAAGCGCAGGAAACGTTAAAAACAGTTATTTATGAAACGCAAGATCTATTCCCGATTAGTAGATTGGAAGCAGTCTTCCAAGGGTAAGAGTGCCTTGCTGATAGAAGGGGCACGCCGTATCGGGAAAAGTTACATTGTAGAGGAGTTTGCACGTAACGAATATGAAAGCTATCTTATCATTGACTTCAACCATACGGAAGCGGCTGTGCTGTCGTTCTTTGAAGACTATGGTACACGGTTGGATATGCTGTTCCAGATGCTATCCATCCATTACGGTGTGGAGTTGATAGAACGTAGGTCGCTTATTGTTTTTGACGAGGTTCAGCAATTTCCTCCTGCGCGTGCTCTCATCAAATATCTGGTAGCAGACGGCAGATACGACTATATCGAAACCGGTTCGCTCATCAGCATTCATAAGAACGTGAAGAATATCGTCATACCATCCGAGGAGCAGCATCTGGCGATGTACCCGATGGATTTTGAGGAATTCCTGTGGGCTACCGGTAATGAGAAGATGATGGCTTATATCAAAGATTGTTACGCCAATCAGTCTCCCCTTGGTCCGCTGCACCGCAAGGCGATGGATCTTTTCAGGCTGTATATGCTGTTGGGCGGAATGCCGCAAGTGATCCAGACCTATATAGACACGCATGACTTCCGGCAGACGGAGAAGATAAAGCAAAATATCCTTGCCCTGTACCGTGACGATATTCATAAATATGCCACGGGGGCAGAAGCCAAAGCGGCGGATATATTCGAAGCTATCCCCTCTCAGTTGCAGAAACAAGGTACTCGCTTTATATTGGCGGATATAAACGAGAACGCGAGGTATATTCACTACGAGAGTGCTTTTTTCTGGCTGCGCGACTCGCGTATCGTCAATATCTGCTACAATACGTTTGCCCCGAATATCGGGTTAGGGATGAACACGGAGCGCACCACGCTCAAATGCTATATGGCAGATACCGGTTTGTTCCTCTCCCTTGCTTTCGACGAGCAGGGCAATATGCCGGCGGAAGTGTATGAGCGCATCCTGCACGGCAAACTGGAAGTCAACCTCGGCTATGTCATGGAGAACATGGTAGCGCAAATGCTGCGGGCGGCGGGGCATAAGCTGTATTATTTCTACCAGTATGACGACAAAGACTCTGCCAATACCATGGAGATCGACTTTCTGGTCAGCAAGCCTTCCGTTACTTCGCGGAAGAACATATGTCCGATAGAAGTCAAATCTTCCCCGCGTTACGCGCTGTCGTCCCTGAAGAAGTGCATGGCCAAGTTCAGCCAATACATTGCCCGTCCCGTTGTTCTTCATACCAAGGATCTGGAGATCAAAGATGACATTCTCTATCTCCCTCTCTATATGACCGGGCTGCTGTAACTTCGGTAATCCAATATGTCAAAGACCATATTTTGCCGTAGGACGTAATGTCCGGCAATAGATAGGATGCTATTGGCGGTTCATGCTCGCATGAAGCCGCGTGTAGCATCATAGATATTCAGGCGTCAGCTTTTTTGTAACCATGCAGGGTAATCAGCCCTGCATGGCTTGGTTCTTGGTACTTGGTACTTAGTCCCTTTGTCACTTCATTTGACGTCCTGTACGAGGCGGACGGCTAAACCATCTGTGAAACTGTTTCTATCAACCGGAATAATGTATGCATTACTGAAGAAGACGATGCCTGCTGCGTTCATAAAAGTCTGCTTAGCAGACCAGTAGTACCCTCTATAGATGCCACTTCTATTCAAGAACACCGCCGTTGTTCGTAT
Organism: Bacteroidales bacterium UBA2764; assembly: GCA_002352705.1. Taxonomy (GTDB): domain Bacteria; phylum Bacteroidota; class Bacteroidia; order Bacteroidales; family Paludibacteraceae; genus Colicola. The sequence goes on from DEIW01000123.1 coordinate 2,147, forward strand.
ATCCGCAGCAGGCAGGAATACAGCTCCGGCAGCTTCCATTACTGCCCACTGCTCAATAGTGTACTCATTATACTCTATACTACTTTTACGGGCAGTGTATCCTATGGATGGGTACTTATAATACGAGGAATCAACCCTATAACTTTGTTCCCTACCGGACATAAAAGAAACACCTGCAGGTAAAGTCCAGTTATCCGGAAGCAGAACCAGTCCGACGACTTCATTCACCCGACTCATACCAAACAACTCAGCGGCATTGGTTCGTTCAAAGAATAGATGCCACCACTCATCTTTTGTCAGCGTGCGCCATGTATAGGTATTATATAGCGTATTGCCGTAATAAATCGAGTTTGCTCCCCAATCTGCGAAGTAATAATCTTTAAAATTTGTGCTTACTTTGGTTGGTGCATTTCCCGTTCCCCATCCGAAGAGATCAATCCAGCCGTCATAAGTATCCGAGATATAATTATTATTGCATTTGGTTCCATTTTCAAAAACAGTACCGCATTTTTCTAATCCCACAAAATCCCACTGGCGCTCTGCAAACCGCCATGTGCCGGTAGAAGCCCGGTATTGCAAGTTGCCGGGAGAAAAATAGACTTGTTTTGTCTCGCTGACAGAGAAAGGTCTCATGACATACATACTCTCGGGTTCGGGCTCTTTTCCGGCGCGCTTGATTTTGATACGTGTCTGCTCGTTGCCAAAGGAAGTGCGGATGATGATGTAGCCGGTGTTTTCGCGTTCGTCGGTGGCAGGGTTGACAGACACGACGATGGTAGAATACCCATCGCCGGAGGTAGAGGAGAGAGAGAAGAAATTACCGGACGTGGTGGCCGTCCAGGGATAGTTGGACTTGACAGCCACCGGATAGTTTCCTCCTTCGGCAGACGCATTGATCGCGATAGGCGCTACGGTCAGAT
>DEIW01000201.1:0-266 GCA_002352705.1 Bacteroidales bacterium UBA2764
GAATCGGGTTCGTTCCATGCGTGCGGTGCCAAGGAGAACTTGTCATGATGAACCGTGATATACTGCTTCGCCTGCAGGTCCGTCATCGCTTGCTCTAAGTCTTGGGGTAACATGTGGATATATGCCCAGTTGGGGTTGTACTGACCGTTCTCCATGATCGCCAAATCCACCTCTCCGAACCGCTCATGTATCCGCCGGAAACGGTCGTCATAGCCTCCGTCTCCGCCTATATATACCTTCCGTCCCTCCGCCTCCAGCATGAACGA
>DEIW01000201.1:430-13018 GCA_002352705.1 Bacteroidales bacterium UBA2764
GTAGGACAGACCGCATGCCGCACTTTCGGTCGGAGTTCACGCAAAGTGGCGTAATCCAGATGGTCCCAGTGCTCGTGAGTGATGACCAGCAGGTCGATATCCGGCATGTCTTCCGGCGTGTAGAGGTCCGTGCCCGGGAAAGGTTTCATCATCAGCGAGGCAGGGAACTCCATCTTCAGCAGCGGGTCCACCAGAACGGTCCTGCCGCCTATAGTGAAGAGATACGAGGAATGACCGAACCATATGAAGAGAGGCCGTGTCTTGTCTATCTGTTTCAAGTCCGTATAGACCGTTTCTAACGGCTTCTTGGGGATACGTTCGGCGGTCCTGTCCGTCAGGAATTTCCATATCGCCGAGACCCCCGACGAACGCTCGCCGGTGAACTGAGGGGTAGGGAGCTCGTTCTCAAAATGCCGCCCCGTATGACCGAAAGGATGGGGACCGAAAGCAGGGTGACGGAGCAGCCCGAAGACGGCTGCAACCAGCCCGAGCAGGATACCCGATATAATCACTATGGTTGTCATGCGCTTAGTCATTGCGGAGGGCGGATAAAATCTCTTCCGGTCTGTCGATAATGGAACTAACCCCTGCCTCTACCAGTTGTTCACGCGGCACATATCCCCATGAACAGGCGATAAAAGGTACGCCGGCGTTACGGGCGGTGTCCCTGTCCACCAGACTGTCACCGATATACAGTACCCCGCCTGTGTCTTTGAGCGGCTCTGCCGCGGTCTTCTGACTTTGAGCGCAGTGGCCTCCCGACCCCAATATGTCATACACAATTTGCGGGTCCGGTTTCCGCTCTATGCCTTCCCGTTCGCCTAACACGACATCAAAAATCCCGGGGAAGAAATGCGACACGATTTTCTCCGTCGCCTCTTGGTATTTGTTGCTGGCTACTCCCAAACGGACGCCTTGTTTCTTCAGTACTTCCAGTACCGCAGGAATACCTTCATACGGACGGGTATAATCACAATTATGGGTGTTGTAGTAGGGAACGAAAAATGCCCGTAACCGCATGATGGTCTCCTCGCTCCGGTCGTTCTCCGGCAGCGCCCTGCGGATCAGATTATTGATACCGTTGCCTACCATCCGCGGGTACGCTTCAATAGGGTGGGTTGCATAGCCGCAATGCTCCAACGCATAGTTACAGGCATGCCCCAAATCATCTATCGTGTTAAGCAACGTGCCGTCCAAATCAAAAATTATCGTCATCGCCTCTATGGTTTGTAATAACTCTCCTCCAATATCTTCTGGGCATCACCTTCTGCCATCAGTTCCTGCAGACTGATACTCTCATTATGCTCCATATAACTCTCCGCAATCCGCCATCCGAGCCATATACCTAACCGACCGGGTGCGTCTTGAGACACCTCTGAGGTGAAAGGTCCGTCATTCAGGTATCCCGTCAACACCAGACTCTCGGTCTTAAACAAATCCCTTTTATCCATCACCAGATGCCATATATCCCGCTCGTTATCGACACACCATTTCCATTGTTCTTTACTCCAACCCATCACTTCCCAAGGCTTCAGATCATCAAAGATCATAGCCGTCAGATACATGATCTTTCCGCGGTAGATCATCTGGTCCAACAGCCTGCTTTTCGTGCTGGTATAGGGTAGGGTTCTGAATAGATAGGCACTCACTACATCCACAGGAATACACTCTTTGCGCATCGTCCGTTTCTGATAATCATACACCACGCGGTTATAGTACTCGTAGTCGCTTCCCAAATACATATCTGCTCCTATTCCAATCAGATCTTCCCCAAAATAGATAGGCGTCTGAAAGCCCGATACAAATAAATAGAAACTTGGTATCTCCGTCTCCGGATACAGGTAACTAACCCGTGCAAAAGCCTTGCTTAAAGCTGTTGCTATATCGTTTACCTCTGCAAAAAGCGCTTGTTCTCTCGCGTTCGTCTGCTTGAAACCATAGACCGTGTCATTCAGGAACTGCGGCAATTGCTGTACCAGATAGGCTGTATCTTCCGTCGGCTTACCTAAAATATCTTCTACCCACAACGGCATGAATTCCGGATATTCGTCGTACAATACCAAAATATCTGCCTTTGTACTTTGTACATTGTATTTTTGTACATCGGCGAAAACATCCAGCTCCTCCAAGGTCTCTTCCGTCGCTTTCTTGAGCCGCTTGAAACCGGCATTGAGGTCGCCGCCTAACAGGAGCGTCACCTTGATCGGCGCGTCGGTCTGTTGGAGCAAAGCCTTGCTGGCTTCGCTGAGGCTATAGTGCTTGTCGTCCGTCAAGTCCCAACGAACTGGTCGCACTTGCAGAGTCCCGTATAAACACAGGAACAACCCGACGATAAATATGTACGGCGTGTACTTCCGCATGGAAATCTTTCTACTTTGAGCGCAGCGGTCTATTTCTTAATCCTGTTCCACACCTCTTGGTTGATAACTACCGGATATTTGGCGCGCAGTTTCTTTACCCACTCGGCTTCCAACCAATCCTGATAGTCGGTTACGACAGCGCTCTTCTCGTCAGTCCATGCCTCAGGAGCTTTCATTTTCTTTCCGTAGCATTGTACTACCGGCAATTCCTCTTTCGGCGTAAATTCTGCTTTCTTGTTCTTGAAACCGAATTTGTCTACAGCGGCATTCTTGCCCTGCTCCCATAATCCGTGTTGAACTTTGACATAAGTCGTGCTGTCGCAGTTGATGCGGCGTTTGATATAGTTCTGGATGGAATCCGGATTGGCACTTTGGATGATAGCTTTCGCTGCCTTGGCGGTCTTCTTGTCTTTGGCTTGAACCAGATAGCCTTTCCAACGTGGAGCATCCCAGGTGTATTTGGCTTTGTTTGCTGCGAAATAAGTCTCCAGACCTGCTGTATCTTTGGCGGCTCTGTCCCATACTTCGCGCAGGGAAACTTCGAATAACAGAATACCGTCATGATATTCCTGTACCAGATTTTTCAACTCTGGATATTTCTCCTCCAGATGAGCATCAGCGTAGGCTTTTACTTCGGCGTCACTCATGCTGTCCGGCAGATGATATTCAGCGCGGGTCTTGCGTGCAAAACTCTTTTCCGCCTCTTGTGCGCGCTCATCACGCATTACCTGACGCTGGATCTGGGAACGCATGGAATCCAAAGGCAGGATACCGCGTTCGCCTTCCTTGTAAATGATATGCCATCCGTAGTTCGTGCGGATAGGGGCGCTGATCTCGCCTTCCTTCAGACCGAATGCGGCTTCTTCAAAAGGCTTTACCATCATTCCCTTGCCGAACCATCCTAACTCGCCGCCGCGTGCACTGCTGCCGCGATCCTCGGATTCGGCTTTTGCTACCTCGGCGAAATTCTCCGGAGTCAGAATCTTGGCTATGCTGTCAATCTGGGCTTTCTTGATGTCATTCAAACTGTCAGCCGGAACCATCTTCATGATATGGCTTGCTTTTACTTCTTGGTGCTCACGCTCTTCTTCTACCAGCACGATATGGAATCCGTATTGGGTGCGAAATGGCTTGCTGATGCTGTCTACCGGAGTATTATAGACGGCTTCCTCCAACGGATAGACATAGCGGAAAGGAGTGATCCACCCTAACTCGCCGCCGGTCTCCTGTACATTCGGATCGGTGCTCACCTCGCGCGCTACCATCGCAAACGGATCTTTCTTGTGTCTTTTGGCTTTGCTGCCGCGAGCTTTGACTAATTTGCCTACGGCTACGCGCAAATAAGCGTTATTGATTTTCTCTAATGCGGCTGCCTCAGTTGCACTGTCTGCGTTTAACGGACATTGAACGGCGATGTGAGCAGCACGGCGGTCTTTCGACAAATGACGCCAACTCATCTCTATCAGACTGTCCATGGCTGCCTCGTCTTGAAGATACTTCGGAGTCGCTTGGGCGCGATAACCCTTTAACTCGTTCTTGAAACTCTCTGTCGTGTCAATGCCTTGAGATTCGGCTTCAATCACTTTGAGCTTGAAATTGATGAACATTTCCAGGTACTCATCCATCGTTTTCGGATCCAAGGCACCTGCCTGATTGTTCTTCTCGTAGATGTACAAAAATTCTTCCGCACTCACCGGCTTGTTGTTAATCGTCATGAGCGGAGCTTGCGCCATCGCAGCGATACTCATTGCTGCAAAAGCCATTAAAAAGAAACTTTTTTTCATACTGATTTTATGTTGTTTTTAAAGTTACACTACAAAAAGCGTGCAAAGTTACTGCTTTTTTTTGACATATGCAAGGAAAATCGTAGATTTTTTTCAATTAGAGGGTTAGTGGTTAGTGTTTTTTAGAACATAAACATAGATAAACACTTTTGAAGGCTTTTTAAGCGTTGCTTCCTGTGTGTCTTCGTGCTTAAAACTCCTCGCAAGCAAGCACCCTCGCGCGAGCTATCCTTAGTAAGCGCCACAAAACTTTGTTTTATGGGTAGTTACGCGGATGCTCTCGCTCTCCCCACAAAAATCGAATTTCTTAGTTGAAACACGATTTTTTGCGAGGACCCCAAGGAAAGTCCGCAACTCTAATGAGTAAAAGCCTTCCAAAGCGATAAACAGAAATAAAACTATGCAGATGGGACAATTACGGATCCGTACAGACTCTGGCATACATATAAAATAAGGGGCTGAAGGTCTTTTTTGAAGGAAAATTACAGCAAAAAGTGTATATATACATAGTATATATACAGAAAGAGCGTAAAAAGGACAAAATAAGGGGCTTATCCTTCGGTAATCCTTCGGTAATCCTGTGGTAATCTTACGGTTTTATCATAAGAAGCTCACGGTTTGGACAGATAATAGGCATAGTAACATCCTATGAAAACCATATTTGCACTGTATTATGACGTACAGGATGCAAACGAGATGCGTTTGAGAATGGAAGTTAAAACTCTCATGAGGATATGTACTTTCTCTCTAACCTACGCGCAAGAGAGGCGCAAGGTCTGCTGATTTGTGGACAAAGAAAAACCGCTTGGCGGAGATGCCAAACGGAATGGAAACGGGATATAATCCCTGACAATAAACAAAGTCTATTTGACCATTTGGTCAATGATTGAGCGGGCAATGAGATAGCACTACTAATAGACAAAGGTCTTTATTTGCTGCTTTTGCGGCGGTTGCAATCGCGGCAGAGCATTTGACAGTTGTCCGGGGTCGTGTGACCACCTTGCGACCAAGGCGTAATATGGTCGGCTTCCATCTGCTCTATCTCAAAATGCTTGCCGCAAATAGGACAGATACCCTTTTGTTTCTCGTACTGACGACGCTTGGTATTACCATCAAACGCACGGATCTGCAAGTGCCTTTCGTCCGCATCAAAGACATACCAATAAATGCCTTTCTGATTGCCGACATCGGAGTCTTGGATAAGCGCAGAAATGCGTTGCTCCATTTCCTCAATATTGATGTGTTCGGAGCCGTATTTATTGTAAATGGCACCCCAGTCCACGCCTTTCATCACAGAGCGGTATTTGAATTTGGCTTGTACCCAATTGATGACTTGCTGGAAATAAAGCCAAAGAGCCGTAGCATCGGAGTCTTTGATGGCATGTTCCGCCATGTATTGCTCGATTTGTCCGCCGCTAATCCAGTCGAGTACGGTTTCCAAATAATCCTGCTGAATAGGCGAGCCCGTGAGATATTTATTACCCATGAGGTACGCACCGCAATTCGATTTAGAGAAATAACGCTTCGCGTCACTCAGCCACGGCGAAGCATACACGGCGTTCAGCAGTTCCTGGTTCGTCAATTTCTTACCGGCGATGTTAATGGTCTTGAACCATTTTAGTTTCTCTTTATCCGAACCGGTACAACGATAGATGTAAAGTTCGTAATTGAGAATCTGGTCTTTTTCCTCTTTAGTGAGATTGTCAAAATAACGGAACAAGTGCGCAAAGTCGCCGTTCACGTACTGGCAGATGGAAACCGTGCGTTGCTGACCGTCGATAATCTCAAAAGTGCCATCATCGTTCACCGACCAATACATTACATTGAGCGGAAAATCCTGCGTAATGGTGTCTATTACTGCGTCCCGCTCTTTGTCGTTATAAACGAACTCACGCTGAAATGGCGGACGCACGTCTAACTTACCACCATAGGCTTTTACGCCGGCTTCCTGATTGTCCACGTAGCCTTCTGTCAACTCGCGAACGGTAATTTTGTGTAATTCTATTTTCATGGGACTTTTTTGTTTTTCAAAATTATTGTTGGGCGGGCAATTCAATTGCCCTGAAAAAGAAGAAAGATAGCGGGCAATACAATTGCCCTACAAATAGACGAAGATTATCTCTTGCGACGAATTAAAATACGGGTATATACGGCTTTTCCATTAAGAACTGCGGCCCCTAAACCACCTCCATATTTTATAGTTGGATCGAACTTTAGTTCTTTTAATATTTCCTTTGGTGCATTTGCGTATGTATTACCACTCGCTTGCCAAATAATCTCAAATTGGTCGGGATTATACTTGTCTAAGAATGTAATTGGTACGCCCATAACACCATAATAGTCACAAGGAATGTCAGTATATGTGTTCACATTAATGGCATCATAATTGTCGTATTTCGGATATTCTTCTGGTGTATAATGTTTGTACAGGACTAAGAAATCTTTATGTTTTTTTACGGGTAAATTAGTGTACCAACACGAAGTAGAAACACGTGCTATCTTTTTCCCATCTTCTATATGGTGGAATTTTTCAAAGGAATCAGGCACATAGAAAAACATTCCAGTATTGAAGTGTGTATAACCCGTTCTTATTCTATCTGCCTTAAACATTCGAAAAACCTCTTTACATACTAATGTGTTTGTATTTCCCATTATAATGAAATCTTTATCATATTCATCTAATTGAGTAACATATTCTCTAAATAACGAAAACGGAGGATTCGTAACAACTATATCAGCTTCTTTAAGTAACTCAATACATTCCTGTGAGCGAAAATCTCCATTCCCTTTTAGAATTGAAATGACATTTTTATCATTTTGCATGAGGTACTTTACATCAGCAAGATTAATTGCGCCATCTCCATTTACATCGTTAACTTCTGTAATTTCTACTTTATAAGCAATCTTCTTCGGATCATCTATTGTATCTCCAAAGTCCAATAACAACTCATTTCCAGAAACAGGCGAACCATTATAACAGGTAGCAATCAGTTTTTTCAAACCGAGTGCGTTAAAGTTCAAGGCAAAGTACTTAAAGAAATTACTTTCGTATGGGTCATCACAATTACAAAACACTATCTTATCTTTAAAATAAGATCGATAGTTACGGAGTTCTAATTCGATGTCAGATAATTTGGTATAGAACTCATCTTTTTTTGCTTTGTTTGCTGCATGTAAATCTGCGTTTCCTGCCATAGATTGATAGTTGTTTTGTGCAAAACTATCAATCCACCAACGGGCACAAAAAAGTGTGAACCTCTATTCGCGTTCACGAAGGAGCCTAGGAAGAACCTCCGCCAATAACCCATAGAGAGTCCACACTCGTGTGAACTTATTGAGTTATTGTTGGAATGTCCCATTATAGGCACATTCGTGAAGCATTTACCCGTTTCGTTGAGAAATCAGTTTCCTAGGCTTTTTTCTTTTCGAACGCGAAATAATAGTAATGCTTATTATTTTAATATGTTTTTGCGCAACGCTTCGCGCTTGTATTTCTAATCCGCCACATTCGGAGGATACATGGATAACTTTTTTACGCTGTCGGTGCCAGCGGTTACATTTTGCGTTGCAAAATTACACAAAAAAAATGACACTTGCAAATAAAAGTGCCATTTTTGATGATTTTATAATTTCTTCACGTATAACGGGAAGGATTTTTCGGCAAGTAGTTTTATTGGCATAGAATTTTGACTATTTCGTTGGCAGCCATCATACGGTAGCGGTCAGAGGAGACAGGTATCGGTTGATAATTCCAATGTCTGGCTTCCGCTTTTGCGCGGAGTGTCTGTTCTGTGCGTGTCTGTATATCCGGCAAAGTCAGGGTCTCTGCGGTGGGTTCCAATAGCAAGAGTCGCCCAGCTGCGCATGCCTCAAAATAGACTCCGCCGGGTTTGTAGTATTTCTCATGCGGATCGCCCGTCTTGGGGAAACCGTCCTTGAGAAGGACAATAAGCGGGAGACCTGCCTCCCTGACAGCTTTTGCTATCTGTCTTTCCCCCAGACTGATAGTAGCAGTAACAGTAATACAACCATTCTCGGCTTGATGGAGCACATCCGATTGTTGCGCGGCTATCTGTTGCTCGCTCAGCGAGCGGGAACAGATCACAGGCTGCTTGTCCGGATAAACCAAGAGAAAGAGATTACCCAACGAGGTGAAGCATAGTCCTCTCACACGCGTGTCCCTGCGCATAATGAACAGGTTGGGGTTCTGTATCTTCAGCATTGCGCGGCGCGGGTTGTCATGGATATATTGAATCATCGCATCTAACTGCCCCTTATGCGCGAGTGTTCGGAAAAACGGTGTCTCAAAGAGTGGCGGCTGCATTCCTTTTTCCGGCGTCTGTTGATATTCTTCCGCAGATGCCATCTGCGCGTCTATATTAACGGTTGCCGCCATCTGTCGCCATCCTTGGCGCATACCTCGCGCTATCTCTTTGATGGATATACCACGGTCCTCGGTGACATAGAGTAGCACGTGGATATGGTCGGGCATCAGTTGCTTGGCAAGCAGCCGAACGTATGGTCTGTACTGCTGTATCTCTTCAAGGTCATGCGATATGGCTCTGCCAAGATCGGTGGGAAGACACCGCGGCTCTTCATGATCTATCGCTAACTCTCCCAACAATCGTTGCCTGCCGCTGACCACGAAAGTAATATGATATATTCCAATACCTTTGAAAATATCCTTATGTCGCTTCCAAACGAATCGTTCCATTTTATACAAATATACGGAGTGGAAATGTTTAGGATTTCTTCACGTATAACGGGAACGATTTTTCGAAGAGTTGGACGGCTTGCTCCAGTTTGCCGAAGAGTTCGCCTCCGGAAGCGTTGGCATGTCCGCCGCCGTGGAAAACTTCAGACGCCCAGATATTAACAGGGCGGTCACCTTGCGAGCGGAAGGAAATACGGATCCGCGGTTTCGGTGTGCCCGGTTTGGGACGTTCTTCGCGCATGAAGACAGAATAATAGACATCCGAAATCTGTAATGGCATGTTTACCAGACCTTCCGTATCGCCCACCTGGTAGTGGTAGCGGTCCAACTCATCCGCACTGAGCGTAATCAGCGCCAAGTGGTACTCCGGATAAATGCGCATTTTGCGGTATAGGGCATAACCGGTCAGTCGCACTCTGTCTGTCGAATACTGATTGAAAACGGCATTGTAAATCTCGTCTTTCTGTACGCCTGCACGAATCAGACTGGCTATTATTTCGTATAGTTCGGCGTTTGTCGAGTTGTACGAGAAATTCCCCGTGTCGGTCATCAGACCCGTATAGATACATGTCGCAATCTCATTCGTAATCTCGTTCATTCCTTCGCTCGTGAGCAGACGATATACAATCTCGCAAGCCGAACTTGCCGTGGAATCGACATGTTCCTCCGCCCAGATATTTTCCTCCTTGTTTTCTGCTCCCTGCAAATGATGGTCAATGAGAATTTTAGGGCATTGATTGCACAGCATTTTCTCGCCCATTGAGCCTATCCGTTTCGGTTCGTTGAAATCTGTGCAGATAAATAAATCGGCTTTGGCTATCAGCGTGTTGCAACGGTCGGAGTTTTTCTCGTATATCAGGATATCTTTGGCACCCGGCATCCAGTTGAAAAATGCTGGAAAAGCATTCGGTACAATCACATCGATTTCTTTTGTGTTTTGTTCCTTGGCACTTTGTCCCTTGATATAGTGTTTTAACGCTAATGCGGAACCCATGGCATCGCCGTCTGGCGCCATGTGGGTGAAAATAACGATATGTTGTGCGTTGTCTGTCAGTTGTTTCATAAATTATTTGTCTTTGGTCTGAAGGTGAATATATAAGCCCGGTAACATGGTCTTTTTCACGCCGTCTATACACGGACCGAATAGATACAGCGGAACTGGTTTCCACTCGTTGCGCTTCCAGGTGATTTTGAAGGCATTCGGGCGATGACCCGGTGAAGAGGGGTTGGCTTTGGGTAACAGATTGTTCGCAAGAGAGGTGAATGTATTGGCGTTCTTAGTGATGATTTTGTATGGGATATCATCCTCTTTGTGTACTTTTACTTTCAGCCCGTGGTATAGCATCCGGAAGGTGCCGTCTGCCTGTATCGAATTACCGGTATAATGAGTATCCAATGTATCGATAATACATTCAGAGGTCATACCTACCAACGGACGGATAAACGGATTCAGAAGGGTGGTATTGACGTGTTCTACATGCATCTGGAGACCCCATTGGCAATCTTTGTTCATCGTCATCTCAAAACCGGCTTTCGCTTTGCCTTTGTCTATAGGACAACCGCCCTTAACTTTCATGGTGGCGCCACGACGGTTGGTTACGTTGGTGATGTTCGCGGTGATATGGCCTAATTGCATCTTCCCGATGTTGGTTTTCGTACTCGCAAATTCAATGAAAATCTTGTGAATCTTGGCATCTACGTGCCGGATGTCAAAGACAACGGGAATATCCATCAGTATTTTTTGGGGCATGGGGAATGGACTTTTCGGCTGATACCGCTCGTCGCGGAATACATCCATGCGTTGCACTTCTGCCTCAATCTTGTCCAACGTCATATCTTGAGCCAGCGCTTTGCGGAGAGGGTTGAAGGCGGAGGTCGATACACGGCCTATATGCATGTCAATCCAGGTACAGGGCTCTTTGACAATATCGCCAAGACGCTTCTTGCTCATGGTGTTGGCTATCCGTGCTTCGCCTAATTGGAAAGCACCCTGATCGCTTTGCTCAATATCACGTGCTTCTATGCGCATTCTTCCGTCCGGAGTCAGAATATTGGCGTGAGCCAGTCTCAATGAGTATAGTGAATCGCAGTAACTGAACACGGAATCGTATGCTAAATCCTGGACGGAAATAGAGCAACTGTCCGCTACTACGTCTAACTTCGTCCGCACGCTGTGGAGGGCAAGAGAGGCATTCTTGACGCGTAAAAATTTCAGTGCCGCGCGCTTCAACGGAAAAGCGGTGCTGTCCTTGGTAGTGTCTTCCGGAAGAGTAGGGAAACACAACTCCGGATGTTCCTCATCCATCCATAATTCCACTTCCGGACGAATCACGTCTATATGGAGCACCAGAAGCTCTTTTTGGAGCAGCATGGAGTAAAAAACACGGCCGATGTCGATTCGTTCTATATGAATGAGACTGCCCGGACCTATGGTGTCCTTGCGGTTGATAGGTGTCCCGCGGTATGAGAATCGTATGTCCTCTACGGCGGCTGTGCCGCTGAATAAGCGAACGGTGACTGTGCCGCAGGAAGCTTCTCCTACGGGCAGCTCGGCCAACGCTTCATGTACTTTCTTGGTCACGTATTTGGAGACTATTACGTCCGCTCCGATAAATACCGCGATCCCGATACCGAGTAGTACACCTAATACAATCAGGCTGATTTTAACTCCTTTTTTCATATCTTTAATGTTTAGCTAAACGCATGACTTCCTCTGCTATTCGCTTGGCGGAGTCGGTCTGCGCGAGTTGTAATACATTGGTATGAAGGGTTGCTAAGCGCTTATCGTCTTTGATAAGCGTGAGAGCAGTAGAAATCAGTTTCTCCGATGCTTCTGCATCCCGTACCAGAACAGCCGCATCCTTGTTTACTAACGCCATCGCATTATGCGTCTGATGGTCTTCCGCTACATTGGGAGACGGTACTAAAATGGCAGGCTTGCCTAACAGACAAATCTCGCTGATAGAGGATGCGCCCGCACGCGAAATGACAAGATCGGCTTGGGCATACCGGTCAGGCATGTCGCTCAGAAAATCCAGACACTCGATATTAGCCGGCTTGCCAGCTGCTTCCCACGCAGATTTGCATTTCTCGTAATAGACTTTGCCTGTCTGCCATACCACATGAATACCAGATTCTTGAAGAACTTTCAAGCCGGCAATCACGGCTTCGTTGATGGTGCGCGCGCCAAGGCTGCCGCCAATGATAAGAAGATACTTATCCCCTCCCTTGTGGGGAGGATAGGGGTGGGGTTTAAGATTCTGTCTTACAGGATTGCCGGTCAGGATAATCTTCTCTGCCGGAAAGAATTTCTCCATCCCTTCGTACGCTACGCATATCTTCGCTGCTTTGTTCTTCAGTATTTTGTTGGTCACTCCGGCAAATCCGTTCTGTTCTTGTAGCAAAATAGGGATGCCCATCTTTGCGGCTGCCCACATAGCGGCTCCGGAGGCATAACCGCCTACGCCTACGCCTACATCAGGACGGAAATCACGAATGACCTTCTTCACTTGACGGATTGATTTGACAAGATCAACCAGCACCGACACATTCTTCCATGGCTGGGAACGGTTGAAGCCACGGACAGGAAGTCCTACTATCTTGTAGCCCGCTTGCGGGACACGTTCCATTTCCATGCGGCCTAATGCGCCTACAAACAGAATCTCTGCCTCCGGGTCTAATTCCTTGAGCGCATTCGCGATACTTACTGCGGGGAATATATGTCCGCCGG
>DEIW01000201.1:13072-14762 GCA_002352705.1 Bacteroidales bacterium UBA2764
ATCCCCCCATGAAGGGGGGAAGATGGTGTAGTGTTATTGTTAGCCATTTTGTAAATGTTGTTTTATGGTCAATAATGTGTTATCTGTATCATGTATAATCTGCTCGTTTGCAAAACGGATAATAGTAAATCCCAAACTCTTTAATCTTTGCTCGCGTTGTTTATCTAATTCTTGCTGCTCCGTTTCCAGATGGTACTTGCCATCCACCTCAATGATAAGTTTTTTTTGCAAACAAGCAAAGTCAACTATATACGAGTCAATAATATGCTGACGCCGAAATTTATAGCCAAGTTGTGCGTCACATAAGAATCTCCAAAGGACATTTTCTGCTTCGGTGGGCTCCTTGCGCATATGTTGAGCTTTTTCTTTTAACACCGAATAAACGCTTTTATCGGCCGTCATGTATTTATGTTCCATCTGATATCCTTTCTCCTCCCCTCCATGGGGAGGTCGGGTGGGGCGTTTTTTTATTCCAACGTTACGATAGGTGCGTCTTCCTCGCTTTCTGCTTTGGTCTCTTGTACACGTTCGCGCAACTCTTTCTGTTCACGGCTCACGCCCATCATAATGCCGAAATAGACGGAGGTAATCAGTACACTGGTACCTCCGCGCGAGATAAGAGGCAACGGTTGACCGGTTACCGGACCCAAACCTACCGCCACCAGCATGGAAATCAATGCTTGGCAGGTAATCATCAATGCAAGACCCATCGTCATCAGCATGGCGGGCATGTCGGAATAACGGCTAGACACGTTGCAGGCCCTGAATAGTATCGCTAAATACAGGAATATCAGGAACCCGGCTCCGATGACTCCGCTCTCTTCTACTATAATGGCGAAGATATAGTCCGCAAAAGCTAAAGGCAGGTAGTCCCGCTCCTTGCTGTTTCCGGGTAATACACCCAATGGCGTTGTACCGCCGCGGGCTATCGCTACCGAGGAATACACCTCTTGGATATTATCATCGGTTAGCACGTATTTAGACCCGTCGTCATGCTCGAAATGACGGTCGATACGCGATACCCAAGTCGTCGCACGCTTGAATGGACCGTGCATCGCTCTTTTCGGACGTACGAAACCGAATTCTACAATACAATACCCTAATACCAATGCCAATACGGCAATCCCGACTATCGATAGGGTGTATTTCCATGGGATGCGTGCTAATATCCATAGACAGAAGATAATCAGTCCGATAAGTACTGCCGTAGAGAGGTTGGAGGCCATTACCGGAAGCATCACTACCGCTGAAATAATCAAGGTGCGGTAGAAATATTTCTGCTTGTCTTCCTCACTACGGATACGCGCTAACTGGTCGGCTACTACGATGATTAGACTCAGCTTCGCTAACTCGGAGGGCTGGAAAGTGATGCCGGCAATCCGGACCCAGCGCGCGGCACCGTTGATGGTCACCACTAACGGATTGCCCGGTATTATAGTGGAATAAACCAATAAAGTGCTGATTCCCAATAAGATATATCCGCCGAATCGAACCCAGTAGGAAGGAATATATTGTATAACGAAGGCGGCTATGATTCCTAATACAATGAAGAACATCTGTTGCCCGATTGGACCTAATGCTGAATGATGCATATACACCAACGTACTCGACGCTGAAAACAGTGCGATAATGGCTACGACGATGAGGATGATAAACAATCCCCAGAACGTGCGGTCGATGTTGGTTAAAT
>DEIW01000201.1:14770-15514 GCA_002352705.1 Bacteroidales bacterium UBA2764
AGGCTTTTTCATGCTTGTTGGCGTTATATTTGTTTTGGACTACAGCGCTCTTACGGCTGCCATGAATTGCTCACCGCGGTCCTCGTAACTCTTGAACAGGTCAAAACTTGCGCAGCAGGGACTCAACAACACCGTATCGCCTTCTTGCGCTGCCTCATAGGCTGCCTGCACAGCGTCGTGAAGGTTGTCGGTGTCGATGATCTTCAGCCCTCTCCCGCATAACGGGCTCGCTTCGGTGCTAAACCGGTCGAAATGTTCGTGTAGTTTCTCGTTATGCAATCCCATGAATACCAATGTATGGCATTTCTGTTTTACCAACTCATCGATTTCGGAATAGTCATTCCCCTTGTCCTTGCCTCCTAAGATAAGCACGGTAGGCGTCGTCATGGACTCTAAGGCGTACCAGCAACTATTGACGTTTGTGGCTTTGCTGTCATTGATCCATCTTACGCCGCGAACGGTAGCTACGTATTGGAGCCGGTGTTCTACGCCTTGGAAAGTCTTCAGGCTCTCGCGGATAACCTCTTTCTTGATACCAACGACGTTTGCTGCGATGGTGGCAGCCATAGAGTTTAGTACGTTATGCCGTCCCTTCAGAGCCAGCTCTTCTTCTCCTACAGGAAGCGGATTTGGCTGCGTAAACCCGTAAGGGTAGAGCGTTGCGCCTAACTGGATCTTTTTCATCTCTCTATCAATGACCGGATCCTCCGCCCAATAGATAAAACTGTCCTCTTTCGTCTGGTT
>DEIW01000041.1:0-17513 GCA_002352705.1 Bacteroidales bacterium UBA2764
GAGGGGAAGGTGTACAATGTACAGTGGATGGTGAACAGTAAATAATTTTCTATGACACGCGTATTCAAAGTGATTAATACTGTGCTGATAAGCATGGTATTAGGGGCGGCTCATACCTGCCTCCAAGCCTCCTCCCCCTGGAACGGAGGAAAAGTAAAACCTGCTTTTGACGGTGAGGTATATACCATTAGCACAGCCGAAGAGCTGGCGTGGATAGCCGCCGAGAGCCGTACCAATGACTTCGCAGGAAAAAAGGTTCTGCTGTCTGATGACATTGATTTAGGCGGAAACAACACAACCCCGCCCAATTGGGAACCTATCGGAAGTGCCACCATGCCTTTTCAAGGAGAGTTTGACGGTAGCAATCATGTGATTTATAACCTATATATGCTCTCTTCGCTTTTTCCGACCGGTGCAGGTCTGATTGCGGAAAGCGGCAGTCAGGCTGTGGTTCATCATGTAGGCATCGCACAAGGTCAGATAATGACGGACGCGACAAGCAATGTAGGATGCGTGGCAGGTACTAACCGCGGACAGATACACCATTGTTTCAACATGGCGCAAATCATCGCTCACAACGGCGACAATGTAGGAGGTCTGGTAGGTACGAACTACGGCCGTATAGCCTATTCGTATAATGCCGGCATCATCACCGACGGCAATAATCACGTAGGCGGACTGGTGGGGTACAACCACGCCTCGGCTGTACTGGACAATTGCTACAACATCGGTTATTGCAAAGGTTCGGACCATGTAGGTGCTCTATTCGGGAAAAACGAAGCCCCTGAGAACCAACTGACGAAAGTGTACTTTGACCAGCAGTTGACAAGGATGTATGCAACCGGCTACGGAGCAGCCGACCCTATCATCACGGACAACACCGTCTATGCAAAACAGAAATCCACAGACCTCATCGGCAACGCCAGCCCCTATTATGAGAACCCGGAGAGCGAATGGCGTTGCTCGTCCGGAGGCTATGACAGCCATCCGCAGCTGGTATGTTTCGCCGGTCACGTTGCCTCGGAAAGCTCCGTAAAGGCTATTTTGCTGGATGCAGAGAAGGTGCCTATCATGCGTGCGGAGGGTGTGGGAACCCCCGAAGAAGGCAACAAGCCGAGAAACAGCTTCGGCTTGGAAAGAATGAATAGCAGCGAGTATGGCGCAGGAGAATGGTCTTCCCCGAGTCCTGATGTCATCCTCATTCCTAATCCGAAGGGATCCACGGCGACCGTAAAACGTCCCTGCGGCAACCAAGAGGTTATTCTGACAATGAGTTGCGGACCTGCGGTAAAACAGGTATATACCATCGTAAAAGGCTATGAGGCCTTTGATGCCGGCATTGTCAGCGATGCCGTTTCTGTCTGTTGGAACGAGTTGGACGTGCGGTTTAAAGACAAAAACAAGGGCGGAAAAGAAGCCAGCGGAGGAAAAGATGACGAGCAAGACAAGGGCAGCGTATCGTATCAATATATGATCATCCGCGATACTATTACAGGGTATGACGAGAATGGTTTTCCCAATGCTTTTGAGCCGATAGACACTTTCTATATGTCACAGCCGGAGTACAATAAATGGGCAATGCCGACCGAGGTGCCGGGCGCATACGCCTTCCGCAGATATGTACACGACACAAAATGCAAGACGGAATGGACGGCTTCGAAAGGCAGTGTGGGACAATCGGAAGGACGGCTTTATCTCTATGTCCGCCTGAGAGTTGATCCGGGAGACCTGTATGAAGAGCCGGACACGATATACGGTCTGCCGCAAGTACTGACGATACAGAGCAAGACCGATGCCTCGGGCGGCGGAGGCGAGTTCGAATATGTCTGGAAGATGGAACACGCAGTGCTGGACACCGCGGAACAAACCTGGACGATGGTAGAGGATGACACACGCGAACCACTCTATATCGGATCCACGAAAGTGAGTACCCCATCTTTTGAGTATCTATTCACACAACCGGGGGAATATACTTTCTACCGAAAGGTAAGTGAAGCAACTTGTCAGGCATTGCCACAAGAATGCGAACATGCACACAAAGTAGTGGTGTTTAACGCCATCAATCCGGGTAAGATAGAGAGCTTTGAACGGGCGTTATGTACACCGGTATGCACAGATACTATCCGTGAGACAGGCATCGTGTCAGGCGGAAACGGTATATACAGTTATCGGTGGGTTTGTAACGGCGCAGCTATCCCGGAAAGCGACACTACGGATTTCGAGATCGGCAATTTCCCGATGACCAACGGCGAGAGTTATGTATTCCGCAGAGAAGTGAAAGACAACAGCGGTCTGATGGATTGGATTGCCGCCGAAGGAGAAGTGGTCATTCATGTATACAGTTCCTACGACGCCGGTGCCATCGAGGAGATTGACGAGCAGGTATGTCTGGAAAGCGGGACGATAGAGAAAGTAGAGATGCATATCAATAATGACGAGAGTGCAAGCGGAGAAGGGGATTTTGTATATTGCTGGCTCCTTTACCGCGGAGGCGCAGAGGAAGAGTTGCTGGACACACTATGGGTCAATGACACAAGGTTGGACACCACGATTACGTTAAAAGATTATGGTCTCTCCGTGCCGGTTACTTTATACGTCAAGCGGATTGTACAGAACTCGAGGTGCCTCACCGAATGGCAAGAGTCGGCAAATATCGCCAAGTGGCGGCTTGGAAGAGCAGAAAAAGCGACCACTCCGGTGACTATCTGCATGGCAGATATGCCATACCAAGGCACCTATAATCTGACGGATGGAGGGAGTGTCTCTTACACTTTCACGGAAGCCGGTCAAAACGTAGTGATTGAGGATAAGACGGAAGAGGGATGTCCGCTGTCTGTCACCTTGGTATGCCAAGTCACGACAGTACCGATTGTGGAAGTAAAGCCGGTTATCTCTCTTTGTGAGTCAGCGGCTTCCATGGAGATAGGTTACCGTATCCAAGAGGGTCTGCCGGACAGATACGACCTGGTCTTCAGTGAAAAGGCGGAAGATTTAGGGTTTGTCTCCATTTACGGAGGAGAGTTGCCTACGGGTAAGGTGATAGAGGTTCCTGTACCGGCGGGCATACCTGTTACTACTGTTGATTTCGCCATACTTTTCTACGCCTCAACCGCCAGCGATAACGAGTGTAGGGGTATCTCGCATCAGATACAGGTTTCCGTCGATATGGACGGATATGTATTCCGCAAAGGAGACGACGTGCTCTTTATCGACAACAGCGGCAAACATACCGATGAAGGGCTGACCTTCACTTCATATCAGTGGTACAAGAACGACGAGCCGATAGAAGGGGCAACCGGTCAGTTCTATTATGAGAACATCGGTTTGAACGGCTACTATCAGGTAGAGATGACAACAACCGACGGCACTGTTTACCATAGCTGTATCTATGAGATGCGTACCGGGCAAGGATTGGAAGAGACGCCGCAGGATTTTGCATCTCCGGAGGGCAAAACAGAGATATACTCTTTAGATGGCAGGATATGTCCTGATACGCAAGCGAAAGGAATCTATATCTTGCGCTGGTACGATGAGAACAAACAAATACACACCCGTAAACTCCTGATACAATGAGACGCTTTATCTTTTTTCTATTAGCCGTTTGTACTCCGGTAGTGCTTTGGGGCGCCCCTCAAAAGGAGACCCCGAAAGAGCGCCCTATACGTCATTATTTAGACCTCTATGCAGCAGGTGGTGTGAGCCATTGGAACTATCCGCTGTCCGGCGGCGATGTACGCCTCGGAGGATCTTTCTCTGCCGGCATAGGATACACCTTTTTCTTCCATCCCAATGTAGGTCTTCAGACCGGCGTCTCCTTTTCGCGGATAGCGTCCACCGCCCGTCTGACCGAACCGATGGAATGGTCTCAATGGCAGGACGGCTCACCGCTGACCGATTATATGGGTGACAGATACCTGCACCGCGCCACTTTCAACCAATGGCAGGAAAAGCAACAGGCGTATTTGTTTGAGATACCTTTAGGTCTGCGTTTCCGCTATTTCAAGAACCGTGACAGCCGCGCCGGACTGCATGCCGCCGTCGGAGTGAAAGCCGCTATACCTATATGGGCCAATTACAGACATGCCAGCGGAGACATCACGCATACCGGATGGTACGACCAATGGCAGTTATTGCTGTACGACTTGCCGGGACGGTTTGAGACAGAACATACGGAAGAACCACAGGAAGAGACCATGACCAACCGTCTGCGTGCTATCAATGCCGAAGTATATGCGGAGATAGGTACGGCCATCCGTATCAACCCGCATTATGAACTCTATATCGCTGCTTACGGGCAATATATCGTCAATGATTTAGGCGCTGCTTCCCGTGATCAACGCGTACCGCTTGGTTTCAGTAACAACCATAACCAATACGCCTTTATGCCGGAATACCGGGGACTGACTGGTACCGATGCTATAGGAAGTATCCATCCCTGGAGTGCCGGCATCAAAGTAGGGCTGTCTATATGGCCGGGAAAAACAGATAAAGAGAAAAAGAAGGAACTGAAGAAACTGATGAAACAATTCCCGGATGCAATCCAACCTACTCTCATCCATGACACCGTATATATTCATGACACCATTCATACCCGCGATACTATATGCCCGGATATACGGAAAACGGATAAGACCCGGATGTCCCGGACGGCACACACGGATCAGGCGGTACAGACAGCACACACGGATCAAGCGACCCAGACGGCACATCAGACGCTGGACTCTCTCCTTTCAGAAGCCGTCATATGGTTCCATTTCGACGAATATGTGCCAATATTAGAACCCGCCTGGATTTTGGACTCCGTAGCAGCCATGATGAACCGTTATCCGGATCTGAAAATCTCCGTGAACGGCCATGCCTGCCGGATAGGGAAAGACCGTTACAACCAGAGGCTGGCTCTTTTGCGAGCCAAGGCAGTTGCCGATTTATTGGAGGAAAAAGGCATAGACGGCGAACGGATGTATCTATGGTCATATGGAGCGGAAAGACCTTATCGTTATAACTCGAAAAAACAACTATCGAAAGACCGACGGGTAGAAATCATACCGAGGAGGTAGCTACCCAAAAGACCATAACAGAGAAAAGGCAGTCATAACAGACTGCTTTTTTTGTATAAAAATTGTCAATTTCTTGCGTATGTCAAAAAAAAGCAGTAAATTTGCACGCTTTTTCGAAGAATAATATGAATATTATCAAAACACCGATTGAGGGACTGTTGGTTATAGAGCCGCAAGTATTCAAGGACGCCCGAGGATATTTCGTAGAGACATATAATGAGCAACGCTACCGCGAAGCAGGGATAGAGGCACGGTTTGTACAGGACAACCAGTCGTGCTCGAGTTACGGCGTGGTACGCGGTTTGCATTTCCAGCGTCCACCTTACTGCCAGTCGAAATTAGTGTGTTGCACAGTAGGCAGAGTATTGGATGTTGCGGTAGATTTGCGGAAAGGGAGCAAGACTTTCGGCCAGTGGTACAGCGTAGAACTGAGCGAGGAGAACAAGCGTCAGTTCTTCATTCCACGCGGTTTTGCACACGGTTTTTCCGTATTGAGTGAGCAAGCTATCTTTACATACAAGTGTGACAACCTGTACCATCCGGAATCGGAGGGCGGTATATTATTGAGTGATGCAGATCTGGCAATTGATTGGCAGGTACCCGAAGAGTTGCGCATACTGAGCGACAAGGACAAGAAGCACCCGTTGCTGAAAGACCTTGACAACCCTTTTTAATCTTCAAATCCTCAAATAGATGAATATCTTAATTACAGGCAGCAACGGACAGTTGGGAAATGAGATGCGGGTGGCAAGCAAGCATTATCCGAGACATCAGTATTTCTTCACGGATGTAGTAGAGGCTACAGGTGTGCAAATACTGGATATCACCGATCGTAAGGCAGTAGCTGCTTTTATCGCCAAAAACGGCATAGAGTTGATTGTAAACTGCGCAGCGTACACAAACGTGGACAAAGCAGAGGAAGACGAGGCTACGGCTATGAAGATTAACGCGGATGCCTTAGGGGTATTGGGCAGTCAGGGAGTGAAGGTGATTCATGTCAGTACAGATTATGTATTCTCCGGCGATGAGCATATACCCTGCCGCGAGAGTGACCCTGTATCTCCCAGAACCGTTTACGGGCGTACCAAACTGCAGGGCGAGAAGATGCTGTTAGCCGCTTGTCCTGAAGCCGTGATACTACGTACAGCATGGTTGTATTCGTCTTTCGGTAATAATTTCGTAAAGACCATGATCCGTTTAGGACGGGAGAAAGAGCAGTTAGGAGTGGTCTTTGACCAGATCGGCACTCCCACTTACGCTGCCGACTTGGCGGAGGCTATTTTCACAGTTATAGAGAGTCCTGTATGGCATGCGGGCGTCTATCATTTCACGAACGAGGGAGTATGTTCCTGGTATGACTTCACAAAGGCGATCCATGAGTTGGCAGGAATCCGAGACTGCCGGGTATTCCCTATCCTGTCAGAGGAATACCAATACAAGACTCCGCGTCCGCATTACAGCGTGCTGGACAAGTCCAAATACAAAAAGACTTTCGGCGTAGAGATCCCGTATTGGAAAGATTCGTTGGAACGCTGCATTAAGCTGTTAGACTAGAGATAAAATGGTCGCTTGCGCGACGTAAAGAGATGAGAGATACCCTGAATTTTCTGGCTGAGTTAGCACTGAATAACAACAAGGAGTGGTTTGACGCGAACCGGGCATGGTACCAAGCGTGCCGGGAACGGTTTATCGTTTTCTCCACGGAGTATATCGAGCGCTTGACAGAGATAGACCCCACCCTGAAAGGTCTGGAGCCCAAGGATTGTATCTGGCGCATCAACCGCGATATACGTTTTTCAGCAAACAAGCGGCCGTACAAAGAGTGGTTCGGTTGTTTCCCTGCTGCGGGCGTGCCGGGTCAGCCGAAGACATGGGGTAAGAAATCCATGCGAGGCGGCTATTACATACATATCCAACCAGGACAGTGTATGTTTGCCGCGGGAATATGGGATCCAGGGAAAGAGTTACTCAAAGCCTTGCGCACAGAGATAGAGGCCAACTACGAAGAGGTGGAAGCTATCATGGGCAGCAAGCAATGGAAGCGATATTTTGCACAGGATTTTGATTATGCCTGGGGAGGCTTAAAGAAAGTGCCGGCGGGTTTTGATCCGAACTTCAAACACCCGGAATGGCTCAAACACAAGACCTATACCGTATCGGTGATGCTGAGTGACGATACGGTTTGCGCGCCGGACTTCATGGACCGCTTAATCGACATAGCATCCACCGCCAAGCCGATGAATGACTTCCTCAACTACACATTCGAGGAATACGGCGAATTCCCCAGTAGATGCTAAATCGTAAATTTGTACCTCCCTCGACTTGCTAGTTCAATGGATAGAACGGGGCTCTCCTAAAGCTCAAATCCGGGTTCGATTCCCGGGCGAGTCACAAGAAACAAGCGGAACCTGCACTTAACCTGAAAGCAAAACACCAATATACCATGAAAACAAAATGGATAATTCTAATGGCAGTATTTTTCTCGCTGCCAATGGTGGCTCAAAACGACACCATAATTCATCCTTACACCGACACCATCTACCGCTCCGTTACCGACACGGTTAGTACGGTCAGCTATGAGCCCGACAGCGTAGCCCGGCAACGGGAGGTGGTTATTCCAACGGATTCCACCGACCGTCGCGGACATTACATTGAGGCTCATGTAGGCTTAGGTTACGGTAGTTTAGATTACGGTTTAAAAGGCGACGCCAATCATGTGAGCGGTTCGTTCAGCGCCTTATTGCAACTCCAATACGCCTATTTCTTCCATCGTAACTGGGGTGTAGGCGCAGGTTTATGGTTCACCAACTACACTTCGCATGCCGTGATAGGCGGCGAGTACCAATGGTTAGGTCAGACCGATACGGATCTTGAGACCAATTACGACCACACGGCGAGCGTACACCGTTGGCGTGAGCGCGAGACGATACATAACCTCGGTATTCCTATTTCGCTGCAATTCCAGATGCAGAAAGAGAGTTGGAAAGCCGGTATTTTTGCCGCAGTAGGCGTAGCCCCTTCGTTCTCGGTATCGAAGAAATACCGCGTGACGGAAGGAGAGATCGCTCATTCGGGGTTCTACCCGAAATGGAACCTGAACCTAACGGACGTACATGAGTTCGGTGTGAAGGACTACAAAGATGCGCCGCAGTCGAAAGGAACGATGAGCGTCCGTCCGCAAGTAGCTTTCTTTGCAGATTTCGGAACTCTGGTTCCGCTGACGCCGCAGATAGACCTGTTCCTCGGTGCATATATGAACATCGCAATGAACAACGCCAACAGTTCGGAAAGCAAGGCATTGGGATGGCGGGACGACACTTTCACCTTTATGGAGGAATACGGCGGAGCCTACGCTACAAATATGGCGAGCGCATCGCATCCTTGGGAAGCAGGATTGAAGATAGGTATCCACTGGCGTCATATCAAACCGGACAAACATGAGACAGAGGACTATTTCGAGCCCATCACCCGTGAGGTATATGATACCAACTATGTACAGCGCATAGATACGATTCTTATTGCCCGCTTCGACACGATCATAGAGGCGCAGCCAGAAGCAGAGGAAGACACGGTAGTGCCGGCAGAGATTCAGAAAGTAGCCGAAGAGGTAGAGCAATTCAACAAAATCTATTTTGCATTTGACAGTTACAAACTGACCAACAAGGCCAAGTTCTACCTCAACTCGATAGTGGAAGCTTTGAACAGAGTTCCGGACGCGAAAATTACCTTGGACGGACATGCCTCATCTGAAGGTCAGGACTTATACAACGACATCTTGTCGGAGAACCGTGCTAAAGCAGTCAAGGCATATCTCGTAAGCCGCGGTGTGGACAAAGAACGTTTCGTAACGATTGGTCACGGCTCGCGTATCCCGAACGAAGACAAGGATCGCGAAGAGATGCGTCGCGACCGCCGCGTAGAAGTCAAAGTGGTTTATAATGACAATGTCATCAAAAAATAAGGAGGAGCAACTATGAAAGCAAAATATATTGTTTTAGGATTATTGATGGGCGTAACGTTGAGTGCGAACGGACGGACGTTCGAAGCAGGAGAACGATTATTCTTTAATGCGACACCATCCAATGCTGATTGGTGGAAAAACGGGACGTACGAACATACCACCAGATTATGGGGCCGACTCGTTGAAGGAAGTAATGAATACTGGCTGGAAGCCAAATGGTACGACGACACGAATTGCTATCTTGAGATTCCTACAGATGCCAAAGCAACTCGTAATTGGACTCATCTGGTATTATACCGCTGCGATTACAATAATCGGAATAATGTATTCAATCAAACAGGACAAATTGCCTTAGATTCCACTTATGCTACTAAAAAGAATTATATTCAAAATTTTTATTATGATTATAAGGGCGACACAAAGAACGGAGCCAATTGGTGGAATCTCTCTTCATCTCCCTCCGGCAATCCTACAAACGCCGCCAAAGTGGATAATGTGACCAAAGAAATAATTGAAGTATGCAAATCTTCGGTAGGAGACCCTCTTTCCTTACAACCCAAACTGACAGGAACTCCTCCAACCTACGACTATGATCATTCTCCGGCTAACACATGGTTCAAATGGAACGGCACCAAATGGGTAGCGCTTGACGGACAGCAAACCGGGTTTCATGCAGACGACAATGCGTGGGGTTATGAAGGAGGCAGCAGTCTAAAAGAAACGATAGGTGTAGCAAACTCCCACACATACTATTTTCTTTGGTCTGAAAAGTTCAGCAAACGCCGATTTGTTGAAGTTGCCGTTACGCAAGATTGCGCTCCGACCTGCGAGATTACAGATTTCGGTGTTGTTACCTCGAATGTGAATGCACATGACAGCACGTATGTACTGGACGGAATAGTGGCATTCAAAGATGCCAACGGAAAGACCCTTCGTATTTCCGTTACGGATGCCAAAGGCGAACATCATGTCGACTATGTCAATCCGAGCACTCCTCATATTTTCAGTTTGCCGGGCTTGTTTGCCAATGGTGCCACCGGATTATACGCAACCGCTACTTTTATAGAGACGCCTTATACCAGAAAATCCAACCTCTATGACGCGCCCAATGCTATTGAGAAAATCAACACCAAAGTGATTAATAAAACGCACGGAGAGACCGCCAAGCTTACTCCTGATTATCCCGGAACAGACGGATACAAATGGAATGACGGGAACACCACCAATCATGAACGCGAGATTCCGGCATATGATTTTGACACTACCATTATTTATACCTATTATGAATACGAAAAGGCTCCCGAAGTACCGGGCAATCTCATCAGAAACGGCAATTTCTCTACCGCAGGATTCGACTATGGCAGCATCAAAAGGCAAAAAACCGTAGAAGGTTGTAATATCAGCGACTACAATTTCTGGGGCAAAGATGTGACATCTTCAAGTGATTTCTATACCACATACGGAAATATCGCAGGCGGCATGGCTATCGTAGAAGATGCCAATAGATTCTGGAAGCGCTACTCCAAGAAAATAGCACCGAAAGACGGAGATCACTTTGCTCTCTTTGATGCAGACGACAGTGGTGAGAAAGCTGCATGGAAAGTATCGACCAGCTCCGCACAGCCCGATTTAAAATTAGCCAAAGGGACAAACTACATGTTCTCCTTCTGGGTTGCCAACATCAATAACTACGGGGAAATGAACAACGCCGCAATTCTTCAGTTCGAAATCAGTTACAGCACTGACGGCGGAGTATCATGGAGCAGTCCTGAGAAATTAGGCAATCCCATCGATCTGAATGACTATACGGATAATCTTTGGCATCAAAACTCACATGTATATGTCGCTAAAGCAGATGCCGACAAAGTCCGTATTTCCGTAAAAGACTTAAATACCACCGGCAATCCGGGAGGAAATGATTTTGCCCTGGATGATATTAAATTCCAAGCCATCTCTGTTGTATCCCAAGCTATCAAGCATTGCCAGCGTTTCGTAGTAAAGATATATGAAGAACCATGTACCTTCAGTGGAATAAAGATAGATACAATTCGCCCCAAATGTTCTGAAGCCAACAATAACCGTTACAGTTTAAAAGTGACCCTGAATTATGACAAACCTCAAGGGACACTGACGCTGACAGATAATGTGTATGGGGTTCTCACTCCCACAACTACTACTATTAACGCCACGAATGCCGTTATCACTATCGACAACCTGCCAGCAGACGCCCAACCTCACACCCTGACCGCCAAGTTCACAAAGCTTGATGCCCACAATGTAGATAAAGGCTGCGAGATTTCCGGCAGCTACGTTGCCCCCGGCACACCGGCTTTCCTTGTAGCAACACCGACGGTCCCCGAGGCACAATGTGACACCACCACCTTCAGTTTAAATGTAGTTACTACTTTGGCTTATCAAAATGGTACACAACTTCTATATTATTGGGATAATGTGCTTCATTCAGAGGCCACCCAGACTGTCACGTACGGTCCAAGCAGCGTTATTAATACTACTCTAACCGGACTTGTCTACGACGGTCAGCCCCACACATTGGATGTGCGCACTAATAACAGCACTCATGATTGCGACACCAGCATTACCATTCCTGCCGTGCCATACATGCCATTCGTTCATATTGACACCGTGGAATTACAACCCTATGCTTGCGGTAACACGACCTACAGCGTAACAATAAGAGCCTCCTTCACTAACAGCCAAAATCATGACCTCATTTTCAAAGACTGGAAGACAGGGAACGAAGAACATGTTACGGTGACCAAGAATGACGACAAAGCAGAATACAGTTTTACATATGCCTGGGAGGCTACGCCTGCGTTCCACGAGTACAATGTATATTTCAGCGGTGCTAACACATGTGACCATAAAAAATCCTATACCTCACCGGCAGAACCTAAGTTCGAGAACGTAGTACACACTATTCCGACTACTGTAGCTTGCGATGCTACCACTTTCGATTTCACGGTGACTTTCGACTACTGCAACCAAGACGGAATATTCAATATTGATCTGGACGGAACAGCTCCTACAAGTATTTCCCCTGCAGTAACAGTTAACACGACAGCCCTGCAAACCGTTACGGCTACCTTTACGAACATTCCGGCAGACGGTAGTCTCGGAAAGACGTTGAATGTAGGTTTCAGCGGTGGTACTCATAATTGTCCGGCTTATTCGCAAACCGTCGATATACCGTTCTCACCCGTGATAGACGAAGTAGCTATTCTCAATGCGGTTCCGGCAAAAGTAACTTGCAGTACTGAGAGTTATGAGGTAAAAGTGAAGGCTACCACCCACTATGAGGCAACAGGCAAAAAGATTGTCTTTACCTATAACGATAATGGCACCAAACATGACACAGCAGTCGTTTCCGGCAAAGTAGCTGAGGCAACATTAGTGCTGCATAATATCACAGAGCCCGGTGCTCCTGCTGCTACGCAGACAATCTACGCTGCTTTCGAGGACCATGATACCTGTCTCAAAGGCAGCAATAGCCAAGTCACCGCTCCGCAGCACGCTGCGATAACAGGAGGGTTTGACGTAGTTGTAAGCGAACCTGATTGCGGAGATACAAAATACAGTATATCCGGTCAGGTGGAGTTTGACTTGGCTGACGGCGACCTGATCGTTGAATATGACAGCAACCACCGCCAAGTTATTACCTCTCCTGCCAGTCCTGCTTCGTTCACGATAAACGACATGGATGCCACCGGTGATAACCTGACCGTAAAAGCATGGTTTAGCGGTAGTGCCAGCGATGCGTGCAAAGCCGAGTCAAAACAGTTCGCTTCTCCGGTTACTCCGCAGATATCTATTGAAACAGACTATGTCTATTCGCCCGTAACATGCTCCGACGAGACTACCACCCTGACTTTCAAACTCAACTACACCTACCAGCAAGGCATATTGCATTACTCTGTGGACGGATTGGCGGAAAAGACACTGTCCATCACTGAAAAAGACAAGAGCAGCATACAGACAGAACTGAGTTTCGCCGGTATTCCGGCAGACGGCAAGAACAACCATGTGCTGCATGTCCGTTTCGACGGACCGAACAGTTGTGCGGAGGATTATACTCTGAGCGCTGCTCCGTTCTCGCCGGTAATAGACAACGTGACTGTGACGGGTGTTCCGACAACAGTACCCTGCGGGACGACAGCTTATAACGCCACTGTAACTATCACGCCACATTATGACGCAACAGGAAAGAAAATTATACTTACCTATGATTCCTTAGGCAATAGAAAGACTACTCCGGCAATTCCTCTCACTTCCTTCCCCTACACAATCACGCTGTATAATTTCTCTGCAGGTACACATAATATCTATGCAGCCTATGAGGACACGCCAGCCTGTACCACCGACAACAGCACAGGCACGTACACCGCGCCAGTGATGACGAGTTGTATCCGGGATAGCATAACGCGATGCGAGAATGAGTTACCCTATTGGTGGCCGAATGCGAACGATGGAGCGGGTCAGTACTACACCGGCACGGCAGGCGAGAACAAGTTTGGTTCCGGCACCGACTCTCTCTGGCTCTTTGTGACCGCTACGCCTCAGATATCCGTAGGCACTCTTTCGGCGTTCTGCGATAGCGAGACAGAGATTCTGATTCCATTCACGGTAACCAACGGGGCACCGGATTCGATAGACATCCTGATTGGCAGCAACCATTACGCCGGTTCAGTAGCGGGCGGCGACATCTCATTTACCCGCACGGCTGAACTGGCTGCCGGAGACTACTCGGCTACCATTACAGTAGGCACAAAAGGTACACCGTGCGTGTCCGATACAACGGTCCATTTCACTATCGCATTAGGTAACTCAATGTACAGCAAATGGACGGACGTTCTCTTCATCAGTAATAAAGACAACCTATTCACCGGTTATCAATGGTACGAGAACGGCATGAAGATGGAGGGGGAGACCTCCCAACGGTTATACAAACCGGAAGGCTTACCGGGAGCCTATTACTGCCGTATCACCACCAAAGAGGGCAAGATTCTCACTACCTGCGAGCAGACCTTCGACCAGGTACAGCCGAGTCGTACTGACAGTACCGAACCTGCCAAGGTTATCCGTCAGTACCGTGTCAGTCCGCATGTATACATCATTCAGACGCAGACGGGTGAAGAGATAGAAACGAAGAAAATACTGACCCCTTATGAATAACAGCAAGCCCATCTTACCCGCCTTGGCAGTGGACGCGGCGTGCAGCGGCAACCCGGGCGTGATGGAGTTCCGCGGCGTGATAGCCGATACAAGGACGGAGGTTTTTCACCGCGGACCGTTTGTGCAAGGAACGAATAATATCGGTGAGTTCCTGGCATTGGTATTGGGATTGGCGTATATCAAGAAATACAACCTGAACTGGGTCATCTATACCGACAGTGTGACCGCTTTAGCGTGGGTGCGCCAGAAACGATGCAAGACGAAAATCGAATGGAACGCTTCGAACCAAGACTTGTTTCTGATGGTACGGAAGGCGGAGATGTGGCTACATGACAACACATGGGCCACTCCCATCTACAAATGGGACACCAAGGCTTGGGGAGAGATTCCGGCGGACTTCGGCAGGAAGTGATGGTATTTACAATTTGGTCATTTACCATGTATCATTTTATTTAGTCGATGGTCGTTAGTGGGTTTTGTAAAAGGAAGATTACAAAAATGAGATTTTTGAACGAATTATTTGCATAGATGCAAAAAAAGCAGTACCTTTGCATCCGCAAAGGCTGAGAAGCAATACAAAACACATAAATAACTAAATTTATTACACTATTATGACAAAAGTAGCAATTAACGGCTTTGGCCGTATTGGTCGTCTGGCCTTCCGCCAGATGTTCGAGGCAGAGGGTTACGAGGTTGTTGCCATCAACGACCTGACCAGCCCGAAAATGTTGGCTCATCTTCTGAAATACGACACCGCTCAGGGTGGTTTCGCAGGACGTTTCGGTGAGGGCAAGCACACTGTTACCTACAAGGATGCAGTTCTCGCAGAAGACGGTAAGACCGTCGTTACTCCGGGTTCTATCACTGTGGACGGCAAAGAGATCACTATCTACGCTAAGCCGAATGCAGCAGAGCTGCCTTGGGGCGAGTTGGGCGTTGATGTAGTACTGGAGTGCACCGGTTTCTATACCAGCAAGGCTAAAGCAGAGGCACATATCCAGGCAGGTGCAAAGAAAGTTGTTATCTCCGCTCCTGCAGGTAACGACCTTCCGACCATCGTTTACAACGTAAACCACAAGACTCTGACTCCGGCAGACAAGGTTATCTCCGCAGCTTCTTGTACGACCAACTGCTTGGCCCCGATGGCAGCAGCTCTGAATGCATACGCTCCTATCCAAAGCGGTATCATGTCCACCATCCACGCATACACCGGCGACCAGATGATTCTCGACGGTCCGCAGCGTAAGGGCGACCTCCGTCGCAGCCGTGCAGGTGCGCAGAACATCGTACCGAACAGCACCGGTGCTGCCAAGGCTATCGGTCTCGTTATCCCTGAGCTGAACGGCAAGCTGATTGGTAGTGCACAGCGCGTTCCGACTCCTACCGGTTCGACCACTATTCTGGTAGCCGTTGTTAAGGGTAAAGACATCACCAAAGAGGGTATCAACGCCGCTATGAAGGCTGCTGCAAACGAGTCCTTCGGCTACAACGAGGACGAGATCGTATCGAGCGATGTAATCGGTATGAAGTTCGGTTCGCTCTTCGATGCAACCCAGACTATGGTAGCCAAGATCGACGAGGACACCTATCAGGTACAGGTAGTAAGCTGGTACGACAACGAGAACAGCTACACCAGCCAGATGGTACGTACTATCAAATATTTGGCTGAACTCAAGTGATTCTAGGGTACTGAAATTCTAGAGTCCTAGAGCTCTAGGCAAAACAAAACAGACGTCCGACGGGCGTCTGTTTTGTTTTGCGCATGCGCGTAAGCGTATGCGCGTGATTTAATAAGGAGTGGAGGCGCCGGAGTCGGCGTCCGTCTTGGAACTCTTGGCTTTCGGCTCTTGGCTCTCGGGCTCCTTTACCTTCGCTGGCTTGTGGATCTTCTCGAAAGCCTTGAGGAGCGTCGGGAGATCGGTCTTGGTCGTGTCATAGGTGAGGGTGATGGTCTTGGTATCGAGGTCGCAGACGATATCCTTGACGCCTTTCTCAAAAGCGATATTCTTCATGATCTTGTCGCAACAGCCCTGACAATGGATATCCACCGAGAGGACGATAGTCTGCTTGTTCACTTTGGCGAACAGAGGTGTACAGAGTACAGAGTACAGAATACAGACAAATAATAACAGATATTTTTTCATAATTGCATTTTTTGTAGTTTGACTAGATTATCAGGACTTTCCGGAGAATCTGGATGATCCGGATTATCTTGATTGTCCGGATTAGCATAGTAATAAGCCGACCTGGTAGACGAGGAAGGAAACGAGCCAAGCGAGAGCGAGTGAATGGAACACTGTGAACCATGCCCATACTTTGCCTGCTTCTCTCCTGAGAGTAGCTATCGTAGCCACGCAGGGGAAATAAAGCAGCACAAACAGCATGAACGAGAATGCCGTGAGAGGCGTGAAACCAGCCGTAGCTATATCCCCTCCATAGAGAATAGCCAGCGTTGAGACAATCGCCTCTTTTGCCGGCAGACCGGTAAGGAGGCAAACGGACATTTTCCAGTCAAAGCCAAGCGGCGCAAGCACCGGTGCGACCGCTTTGCCGATCATCGCCAGATAGGAGTTCTCGAGGTCGTTGAGATCCTGCGAAGGAAAGTATTCGAGCGCCCAGATGATGATAGACGCCCAGAGGATGACCGTACATATTTTCTGAAGATAGTCGGCGACGCGTTCCCATATATGTGCGGCAGTATTGCGTGCTTTCGGCAGTCGGAACTCGGGTAGTTCATTGACAGAGTCGTCCTCTTCCTGTCTGAACCATTTCGTCCTTTTCATAAGCATGGCAAAGATGACAGACAGGCAAATGCCAATGGCATAGAGCGAAATCATGACGAGGGCTTTGTGGTTGGCAAAGAAAGTATCGACGAAGAGCATATATACCGGCAGTCGTGCCGAGCAAGACATGAACGGCACCATGAGCATCGTGAGGACCCGGTCTTTAGGGTTCTGAATGTCTCTTGCCGCCATGATAGCCGGTACGTTACATCCAAATCCCATGAGCATCGGCACGAATGACCGTCCATGCAATCCGACGCGGTGCATGATAGTATCCATGATATACGCCTCCCGCGCCATGTATCCCGAGTCCTCCATGAGTGAAATGAAGAAGAAGAGTATAATGATATTCGGCAGGAAAGCGAGGACAGCTCCTACTCCTTGCAGCACTCCGTCAATAATCAGTCCTGAGAACCAACCGTCCGTCATATGCGCGTGGGCTGTCTCACAAAGCCAGTCGATAGCCGACGCTATCCAGTCCTGGGGGTAGGCACCGAGCGTGAAGGTACACCAGAAGACGAA
>DEIW01000041.1:17531-18166 GCA_002352705.1 Bacteroidales bacterium UBA2764
AGAGAATCGTCATCATAATCGGGAAGCCGAGCCACGGGTTGGTAAGAACCTTATCTATCTTCTCCAAGCGTGTCTGATAGGCATCATTCTTGGCGTGCGTAAGGGTCTCCGTCAGAACACCGTGCACATAGGCGCGATAGGTATCCTCATCTCCCTGCTGGTCACGGAGGTGATAGATAGGGTGCGCGGAAGAGGAAGTCCGCTGCACGACTTCAATGAGCGTATCAATACAATCTTGCAAGCCATAGTTCTTCCGGACAGAAACCCGGCAAGTAGGCACACCTATCAACTCCTGCAATTTAGGAATATTGAGCGAGTGGTCTGTTTCCAGGAGGAGGTCATACCTGCCAATAGCCAAGACTATTTTCTGCTGCTCATCGATGATATGCGGTGTGAGCATAAGAGAATCCTCAAGGCGTGTGGAATCGACCACCTGCAAGACGACATCAAAGACATGTCCATGCAACTCATCGAGGTGGTGGACCTCCACAAAGTGCATATCTTGCGCTCCCTTGTCAGCAAGGGATTGCAAGGTCTGCACAAGCGCTGATTTTCCGCTCTGCGGAAGTCCTATGACCGCTATCTTTGTCAAATGATGGATTGATGGAGTTTTAAAATCGAGTGCAAAGGTACTG
>DEIW01000179.1:0-17595 GCA_002352705.1 Bacteroidales bacterium UBA2764
GTGTACTCGTCCTGAGTGTAGCGCTGAGTAGTCTGGTCTGCAGCGAACTTGGAGTAGCGGGTAGGAACGAGCATCTTGTTTGCCTCCAGGTTGAAGGTTAAGAAGTTATGCTGGTCGCATGGTAACTCATAACCCACACCGATATTCATGCTGGCGGGGATGAAGTTACTGCTACCGTCATCGGCGTATGTCATCTTACCACCTAAGTTCTTGAGACTGAAACCGAGACTGAAGTTGCTCGTTCCCATTGGTAATTCAATAGGCTGCTTGTAATACAGAGCTACATCAGCCGCCATCGTCCATGCCGGGTGCATCTCCGTGCCACCGGTTTGGCTGCTATTCACACCGTTGTTGAGGTCAGAATACAGGAAACGTACTGCAACAGACATCGACACGTACTCATGCAGTTTACGGAAATAACTCAAATCCAGCGCCCATTCGTTCGGACGTACGTTCTGTAGGGTTTGACCCTGTGCGTCAGTCAGCGCAACGTCACCCATCGAGAAATACGTGAAGCTGGCACCGATACCACCGGCTAAGTCGCCGAAATTATAGAATCCGGCAAGGTAAGCCAAGTCGATGTCACCTACCAATTTACGCAACCATGGCGTGTAGTTTGCGGTTATACCGCCCTTCGAATACATATAGGCATACTTGGCGGGATTCCAATACTGGGAGTTAAAATCCGCCTCTGTTGCCACACCCACGTCACCCATACCTGCTGCACGTGCGTCCGGAGCAATCGACATGGACGGCATGGCGGTTATTAACGGGTTCATAGAATCATCTACAGCTTTTGCACTGATTGATATGCACAATACAGCTGCTAGTGAAATAAGAATTTTTTTCATTTTGTTGTTATTGTTTTTTTGTGTGATTGATTACTTTTTTGCGATTTGCTTCATAGGCATAAACAGACTACTTTTCGTTATACATTTATTTGGTTATAATGATTTTTCCTGTTGAGGTTGCATATTTGCTGCTCTCGGATTTAATACGTACAGCATAGAAATATACTCCCGGCTGCAATCCTGCCTGCGCAAGATTGAGGCTCACTTGGTCGGGGTTCTCCTGTTCTTGACGCCATACTATCTGTCCGTTGGTATTTACCAGGTATATTTCCGTGTGAATCAACTCATCCGGCTGGTCATAATTAATCTGCATATTCAGTATGCCGGATATATGTACCGGGTTCGGATAGGTGGTGATTGAATATATGGAAGGATCCAATCCTGCCTCTACGATGAAATTGAGACTCTTTGTGGTACTGTTGTTGAGTAAGTCCCACGCCCGGAAAGTCAGTTTGTGTGAGCCGTCCGGTAACTCACTCATCAAATAACTTACTTGCCCTCTCTGATAACTGTCATTCGAAGAGGTGAAATATTCATTCAGTGAGTAGGTCTGTTTCGCATCGTCATCTATTACTAACATTAGGTCATGACCG
The DNA here is from genome assembly GCA_002352705.1 of Bacteroidales bacterium UBA2764. Classification (GTDB taxonomy): domain Bacteria; phylum Bacteroidota; class Bacteroidia; order Bacteroidales; family Paludibacteraceae; genus Colicola. The sequence continues at coordinate 1,445 of DEIW01000179.1, forward strand.
ATTCCGGCACCGGCAGTATTGATTCCATTCTCATCATATAGCTCTGCGTAGAACCGGGGAGTAGAGTACGTTCTGTCGCCGTCTTTGAAAACGGGAGTGTTGAGATAAATACTCATCTCCGGACCTATCGTGTCTGCTATGACGATAGAACTGGAACCACCGATAGTAAATTGTTCATAATGACCTACGGCCTCTTCCATCGGCGATATATCCGTAGTGTAAGCATAGTATACAATACGCCCGTTCCCGTAATTGTAACGGATGTCTTTTGGTACCATAAAAGTATATTTGAATGCTCCTTCCCGAACTGTTGTCTGACCGGCGAAAAGTACATTCGGATAATCATTGTAGCTTACTACTTTGGATTCTCCTACTTTATCGTTGTCGCGAGTAGGAATACTTTGCAGTTTGTCATAGATGGTAATATCTACTTTGCCATTAAAATCCGTCACCGGTATGGAGTCTTCATCTACAATCTGACCCTCTATTTGATGAACGGTTAAGGCATTCAGTGTGTTCAGAGCCGTTGTAGTGGTTACCTGATAGTCGGTCGGATAATTCAAACGCATAGCAGGGTCTCCCAATAATACATAGGGTAACTTATTGGAGTCGTTTATTGTATTCTTGCCTTTGGCAATCGCTTCTCCCAATGTTACATTATAACGGCATGTGTTTATGTGTGCGAATAACTCTCTGCTTACTGCCTGATTGAGTTTCGTGTTCTGGTCTGCATATACGGTCCGGGTTGCTGCCAAAATTCCTACTGCACCTCCATTGGGGTTGAGAACGCAAGCTTCCGCGGAGCATCGCTTACCGCCGTCGAACTGAGCGTAGTTACAGGTGGCAAAGAGCCAGAAACCAAGATTCTCGTTCCGCATCTTATCTATCTCCCGGAGGGTTAGAATGGATTCGTTGGTAATACCGTTATATCCTCCATGACCCGAGTAGTCGAAGAATAGGACTCCGTTTTTCAATAGTTGGGCTACGCGGTTTTTGGCAATAGGATAACTCTCTCCGCTGGCACTAACCTCTTGAGGATATGCGTCTAAGAATATTTTATTGACAATAAAACCGGGATTGGCTAATCTTATCATCTCCGCGCTTTCTTCTGCCGTCCTGGTATGCATGCCGCCCTCTCCGTCGTCAGCGAGGTAAACCAATTGACTCTTCCATTTTCCGGCATTTTCATTACGCATATAACGGATTAGTTTGTCAACTGTCTCTCGTGCCTCTGCAGTAGTGCTGACCGGTAAACGGCCTACACCTATATCCAAGGTCCCTGATTCATCAGATTCTCCTTCTTCATCCTCCAAAAATCCGAAATAATCGTCACTGGCGTATGCACGTACTTCATTCAAGGAGTTTTTGGCCTGATATGTCAATAGCGTAGCCGCTCCGGAGGTGTTTAGTAATTTACGGTTGTCAAAGGAACCATGGCCCATCAGTAACAACCATCTCGGTTTCTGAATGGCATTGCCGTCAGCGCGGTCATATAACATCTTCATCAGCCATCGATAGGCACTCGCATCCGGCGTTCCCGAGGAGAATTCATTATACACTTGCTGGTCTGTTACTACGGTCCATGTGATACCCTCTTTTTCCTCATGGGCTTTTGCCAAGTCGGTTGCTATACTCTCATAACCGTTAGGGCATATAATTACATAGTCGATATTGGACAAGCGGTGTAAATTCTGATTGGGAACAGAGCCGATAACTGTGGCACTCACCCAACTCGAACCGGACGGGTTAACGGCTACGTATTCATGTATTTTGTCTTTTTGGGTGCCTGTCCATACTATTTCATTGCCGTTCTGGGAGGTGGGCATACGGGTGATAGCACTCAAATCCGTTATGTCCCATATCTGGATTGCGCTGTTTGCTCCTTGCAAATGGAAACGTACAGGAGTGCCCGTTTTGTAATTCTCTTTAGTGCGGATTGGCATGTAACTGCCGGTCATGGTCAGCGAGCTCGGAGTAGTCAACTCGATATAATTAAGCCATCCGAATGCGCCTGCTACTGAATTCTGGTATGTCAACTGAATCTGTTGACGGGAGGCTGCAGTACTGGCAGTGGTGTTGATATAACCTGCTACACCAAAAGAGAATTCTCCATCTTTGGCGGCAGGGATTGTCACGGAAGAAGTGGTCCCGTTGAAGTTACTGCGGAAGGACGCGATGGAAGATGAAAAGCCGGCGACATCGATATAAGCCTGACTTTTCTCGCTGGTAATCGCATTCGGAGTAGAGAAACTAAAGGTGCGGCGTTGATTGGAATTGAATTGCTCTCCGTACCATTCACGCCCACCACCTACTATGCCCGCACGGTCAATTAAGTTCAGGGAATCTTTTTCGTGAACGGTATAATAAGAATAACTTGTTATTTCCGTTGGAGTACCGCTGATTGCTTCACCCGTTTGAGGAGATAACAGGGACCCTGTATTATCCGTCAGAAAATAGTATCCGTAGTCTGAATAGGTATTGCGCGTATGAGCGAAACGTACTCCGTTATAAGACCATGAAATAGGACCTTGAACCCAAAATAGCACATAGTCGGAACCTACATATACCGGAACTTGGGGCAGATCATCTATCTTCGACTGAAGGAAATTTTGTTTTAGCATTGCTCCGCCGTAACCAAATACACGTAACTGGGACGGATTCAGACCTGCTTCCCTTAATTGGTCGAACGTCATTCGGCATACACCCGATTCGCTCACCCGGATTTTCACCCATTTACCGTTGCTTAATACCGATTGCTGAGTATAAGTATGAATACCCGCCGCCATAGGCAGGCTCAGCATGAATAGCAATATAACAATGTATTTTCTCATTTGATCTTACAATATAATTTCTCTTTGCCGTCTATCTCGATGCGGATGATATCTTCTTTTTCCACTCTCCGGGGAGCGGCTTTCTTTTGGATATAAATCAAATCCCCTTGGCGGATTGTCATCACACGGCTTGCTTCCACTATTGCCTCTTCCGGAGTCATTATCAATTCATCATGGAGTAGCTTTGCCGCAGTCATCCCCTCATTTTTATCCGCCATTTCTCCTATCGCTAATGAGTAGTCAAAACCGATTGCTTGGGTCCATGGTCGTCCGGCGGCTTGCAGTTCACGTATTTTGTCTATCGCTATGAAATCGGCTCCCGGAGCACAGGCATCATAGTAACGACTCGCAAACTTCAGCCCGATCTCTTTGCCCAAACGACTTACACGTAATATCACACATTCGGTTACTCCTAACTCATGCGTCCATTCCGGGATAAACATCGGCTTGCGCCCGTTTAGCAGGCTACTGTCCCCTTTAAGGATCATTTCCGCCTCTCCTTTGTTATATACAAAGCCGATTATTTTCATAAACCATATTGAGCGTGCAAAGGTACAAAAAATATTTTATATATGCAACTATTTAAGTAAAAAGTAATTTTTTTCTTAAAATTTCACACTTTTCACCTTTCACCTTTCACTTCGCCCTGATAAACAGTTGAACCGGTGTCCCCTCAAAATCCCACCATTCGCGTAACTTGTTCTCAAGGAATCGGCGGTACGGCTCTTTGACATACTGCGGTAGGTTGGCAAAGAACACAAAGGTCGGGATCTGTGTGTTCGGCAACTGGGTACAGTATTTGATTTTGATATACTTGCCCTTCCAAGCAGGTGGGGGATAGTTTTCTATCAGCGGCAGGAACTTGTCGTTCAGTTGGGCTGTCGGGATTTTCTTGTTCTTGTTCTCATATACATGGATAGCGGTCTCCACCACCTTGAAGATTCGCTGCTTGGTCAGCGCGCTGGTGAAGATGATTGGGAAGTCAATAAACGGCGCAATTCGTTCGCGAATAGCACTCTCGTAGGCTTTAATATCCTGGTTCGTCTTGCTTTCTACCAAATCCCATTTGTTGATACAGACTACTAGACCTTTCTTGTTTTTCTGAATCAGTGAGTAGATATTTAGATCCTGTGCCTCGATGCCTCGGGTGGCGTCAATCATCAGAATACAAACGTCCGAATTCTCAATAGCGCGGATAGAACGTACCACCGAGTAGTACTCTTGATCCTCTGTCACTTTGGCTTTCTTGCGGATGCCGGCTGTATCGACTAAGTAAAAATCCTTGCCGAACTTATTATACCGCGTATAGATGGAGTCTCTCGTCGTACCGGGTATATCTGTCACAATCGTCCGATCCTCGCCGATGAATGCATTCAGTATACTTGACTTGCCGGCGTTTGGACGACCTACGATGGCGAAACGGGGCAGCTCTTCCAAATCCTCGTCGCTGTTGTCCTCTTTGCGGAAACGGCTCACTACTTCATCTAACAGGTCGCCTGTGCCTAGACCGTTCTCTGCACTCAAGATAAACGGCTCGCCTAAGCCGAGTTTGTAGAACTCCGCTGCGCCGTATTGGTTCTCAAAGGTATCTACCTTGTTGACGCAAAGCACGGTGGGCTTCTTTGCCTGTCTAAGCAGATGAGCTACCTCCATGTCGAACTGCGTTACGCCTTCGTTCACGTCCACCACAAGCATCACTACGTCCGCTTCGCGGATAGCGAGGTCCACTTGCCGGTTAATCTCGCTCTCAAAGGTGTCATCGCTGTTTACCACCCATCCGCCGGTGTCAATGACGCTGAACTCACGTCCGCACCACTCGGCTTTGCCGTACTGACGGTCGCGGGTTGTACCTGCAGTATTCATCACTATCGCCCGACGGGTACCCGTCAAACGGTTAAAAAGAGTCGATTTCCCTACATTGGGACGACCCACTATCGCTACAATATTTGCCATAGTTATATTAAATTATTTGTTATGTTTGTTGTCTGTCGGTTTTATTCTATTCACACCCGCCGCAACTTCCGCAACCGCCTTCTCCGCAGCCTTCGCACCCTTCGCCTTTCTTTTTACTGCAGCCTCCGCCACAACCTCCGCAACCGTGTCGCGGATTACGGATGGCTTTCAGTTCGCCTTCTGTTACATCGCGAATGTCCAGAATCTTGCCTGTGAAGTGCAAATCCTCGCCTGCGTAGGGATGATTGAGGTCGATTGTCACGGTGGCATCGGTTATCTCACAAACTTGCGCCTTCACAATCTGACCGTCTGTAGTATTCATAGGAACGACAGCGCCCACATATACACGCTCATCGTCAAACTCACCGTCGCCATTGAAGAACATTTTCTTCGGTAACTCCATGAGTCCTTCCTGGATATACTCGCCATAGGCATCTTTTGCCGCTAGCACGAAGTCAAACGTGTCACCGGCTTTTTTACCGGACATGTTTGCTTCAAAGGCAGGAAGCATCATCCCTTCACCTTGGCACCATACCAACGGAGTCTCCTCCGTGGCTTTCTCCATTAACTCTTCTTTGCCACCTTCGCTGTTGATGTACAACTCGTACGTGGCGCTTACTACTTTTAAATTTTCTACCACCATTCTATTCGTGCATTTGTTGATTGGTTACTATTCTTGTCATATTTTAAATCCTGAAGTATGGACGCGTTGACACCAATATGGAAGGTGTAACTCTTGAACGGACCGATAGGGTTAATGCTGGCGCTCATATTCCAGCAGTGCAGGTCACGACTCACATTGAAGGTACAACTCGTCAGTTTCATATGGTCGAAGTCATAAGACATACTTGCACTTACTTTCCATCCTTTGCCTAATCCCAAACTGCCGCTCAACGACAGGTTGTTGCGCCAAATCATTTTGTAATACATCTTGTTGTAGTCGAACTCACTGCCTGAAGTGTATGCTAACGAGTAACTCAGAGAGATACTCCATGGGAAATCGGTTTTTATATATCCGTCGTCCACTTCTTCGGCGGTCTTGGACTGTTTGGCGTTCTTGTCTGTCCCGTCTTCATTATGCTCCATAGCTGCCATCTCCTGGTTGTTAGCTTCATCTTTCCGTGAGTGTCTGCCTGCTAATTTCTCTTTCCATTTCTTTATGGTCTGATTGCTGATAGAGTAGGAGAACTGCCAACTGAAACCGCTCCAATGCGGGAAACGGCCGTTATGCCAATACTGCTTGTTCGTGCGCAGAGGCGTACCTAGCGCATTCAACTCATACATATAGGGATCCAACGCCGTGGATAAAGTCACGCTGTAGTTGTTCAGTTTGGGAATCTTGATACGCAGACTTACCTGAAATAAGTCCCAATTCATGGAATCCGCTGCAAAGTTATAACCTCCGTCGATACTGAATTTGTCAATCAGACTCACTACCTTGTAGGGTTGTTTTCCCGTGGTGTCGTCTTTATTGACGATTTTCATTTCCAAGTTGTTCTCTACGCCGAAACGCAGTGTAGCAGACATGTTCGTCGCAGTGCTGTATTTGGAGAACCGTGAGTATTTCTGATGAACGTACATTGGGTTGCCCGCCTCGTCAACTTTCTGGATCTTACGCCCTGTTTTACTGTCTACTCCGTCATATACCGGCTCGTCATAACTGCCGTAATAGCCCCATCCGCGAGTAGAGAAATCAGGCGAATAACTGAAACTCAAATGAGGGGTTATAACATGGCGGAATTTCTCTACTTTGCTATTCGGGAACAGTTTTTTGAGAGGCGTGAAGAATCCGTATATCTTGGTACTGATATTGATGCTGGTGTTGAAATCAAATACGTTGTAGAATCCCGTTGTGGTATCCATCTGCAGTTGCTGGTCCACTTCATTCCAGTTCCTGTCCACGCGCATGAAATACATGCGGTCCTTCATGCTGATAGACGGAGTCACGCTCAGGTATTTAAAGAGCATAAAAGAGGCGCTGATCGGTAATGTGTGGTCTATATTGGTCTGCCAGTCACGTGTGAAATTGGATTTCAAAAAATCTTTCTCTTTGATACCGCCGCCCTTGGTCGCAATACGACCGTTCATACTATAACTCAACTTGATCTTCTCGTACCATTGTTCTTTACCCTTGATCTTTCCTTTCTTTTTGAGAACATGCTCGCGCAGTGACTTGAACGGGTACACGCTGCTCATATTGATAGCTAATTCCGGTGCGGTAAGCGAGATAGTCGAATCGCTTGTGCGCTGGGTCAAACTGGCGGACGCACTCAGACTCCACGGGCTATCCGGAAAACGCTGCTGGTAACTGATGGTACTGCTCTTGGTGTTCTCCGAATAAAGGGCGGGGTTGTAATAATTGTTGATATTACTTCGGCTGTAACCGCTCGTAGCAAAGTTCACGCTCGCGGAGAAGGTACTGTACGGATTGAATTTCGGGTCTTGAGAGTGAGTCCACTGTACCTGGAAGTTACGCTGGGTGGCGTAATCAGGCATTCCTTTTTCGCCTGTCACGTCATTTCTGTAGCTGATATACACATTACCCGAGAAATGATAACGCCATATATATTTTGATTGAGCGCGGACAGCCCACGTTCCTTTCGTATAGATATCTCCTAAGATTTGCAAATCCATATAGTCATTGATGGCGAAATAATATCCTCCGTTACTTAGGTTCAGACCGCGAGTGTAGTCATCACCGAAAGTAGGCATCAATAAACCGCTGGAATAGGATTTGGAGATAGGGAAGAAACCAAACGGGATAGCTAAAGGTAGCGGAACTTCACCTACTACCATATATGCCGGGCCGCAGGCGATATAGTCGCCGGGTTTCACCTTGGCTTTCGTCATCTTCAGATAGAAGTGGGGGTGGTCATGGTCGTCGCAAGTCGTGTACTGACCGCCCGCCATCATCATGACGTCGTCGTCACGCTTTTTCGTCTTGTCGGCTATTACATAACCTTCGCCTTGTTGCGTTACGACATGACGGATATATCCTTTGCGCGACTTGATATTATAGGTTACTTCATTTGTTTCGTAACTGTCCTTTCCGTCTTTGAATACCGGCTTGCCGACCCATTCATAGTTCGCGGAGTCATATACGCCTTGTGCATAGATAAGACTGCTGTCAATATACATCCGGATATATTCGGAGGTTAACTCCATGGATTCGTACTTGAGTTCACCCTTGCCATGCAGATAGGCGTTACCGTTTTTTGTCATAATCACAGAGTCTGACGATTGGTAGAACACCGGTGCCTTCAAGTCGCTCTCTTTCTTAGGCGCTACGCTGTCTTCCTTGATTCGTGTCACGCCCAGACTGTCCGTACTTAGACTGTCCGTATACAAACTGTCGATACTCAAACTATCGGTACTCAGACTGTCGGTTATCAAACTGTCTGCCGGAATACTGTCTCCCGTCACGCGCTCTATGGAAAGGCTGTCATTAGGTAACGCCGTAATACGGGTATCCGCCCACACTGCCATAGAGCAGAGCAGGAGTATCGCCGTTACCATATTTCCTAACCATTTCTTCATATGCACGCAGAGCATACCAGCGCGCGTATGCGCACAATAAGCCAATTTAGCGTGCAAAGGTACGACTTTTTTTTGATATATGCAAGACCTTGTATATTTTTACGTAAAAATAATCTCTTCATGTTTGTCTGAAATGTCCTATTTCGAGAGCAGGGTAATTATGCTTGTTTCTCGCGGAGAGCAAATGGAAACACGCGAGCGGCTTCTTGTTAAAATGTTCTATATAGAGCTCGGTAATAGCAAAACTCTTGCGCAAAAAATATGCCAACTATTGCGTGTGTCTAAAATATTTCGTAACTTTGTGGCGAATTTGAAGTACTTCGCGCAAAATGAAACCCTATTTGGATAATCAAGGCAAAGCGCTACCTTACCCATGGCTCATCAATTTGATGCTGATGTTGGTCGGAGGAATGCAAACTATCCACCTGCGTATATGGAGTAAGAAACCCCGCCACGCTGCGGAAAAAACTCTCCGTGACATCCTTACTATTTCCAGAAATACCGTCTTTGGCAAGGAACACCATTTTGACCGTATCCTGTCTGCTACTACAGATGAAGACCTCTTCCGGCTTTATCGTCTGTATGTCCCCGTAAACGACAGTTTTGAAACGCTCCGTCCTTATGTTGAGCGTCATAAGAACGGTGAAGAGAATGTTCTTTTCCCCGGTAAACCGGACATGTATGCCACTACATCCGGTACGACCAGTGAGCCCAAATGGATTCCAATGACCCATAAGTATCTTAAGGACGTGTATGGCAAGATGAGTCATGTCTGGACCTGGAATTTTGTGAAACACCGTGACCGTATTTTCGGGGGGCATATCTTTACTACCGTAGGTAAGGAATGCGAGGGGTACGCACCGGATGGTACGCTTTACGGCTCCGTCAGCGGCGTGTTGGTAAGAGATATTCCGCAGATTATCAAGAAACATTATACTGCGCCTTCGTCCGTGATGGCAATTCCTGATTACGCAACACGTAACTACGTCCTCATGCGTCTGGCTTTACAGCACAGGGATGTCACCCTCTGGGCTACGGCGAACCCCTCTACCATACTGGAACTCCTCCGTGCCCTCCATGAAAACACGGAGGAAATGATTCTTGATATTGAGAAAGGGACCATCAGCGATGATTTTGATATCCCGTTTGAGATCCGCTCCGAACTTGATGCGTATATCACTCCGAATCCGGAGAGAGCAGAAGAACTCCGTACCATCCTTCGTGAAAAAGGGCATCTGTATCCTATGGATTTTTGGCCGTGGTTACAATATCTGAGTACCTGGAAGTGCGGCAACACCAAGATATACATGGATAAATATATGGACCAGTTCAATTGGGAGAAAACTTTCTATCAGGAACTCGGATATATCGCAACGGAGTGCCGGTTCGGTTTCTCGCTTGACGACACCAACGAGTCTGTCCTTTTCCCGCACTTCCATTATTACGAGTTTGTTGAGGAGAGCGAACTGGACAAACCGCGCAAACATTTCCTGCAGATAGACGAACTGGAGGTGGGGAAGCGTTATTGCGCCTATGTGACAACCTATTCCGGCCTATTCCGATACAATATGAATGATCTTGTGGAGGTTGGGGGGCGTTTCTATAACACCCCTACGGTACATATGGTGTCGAAAGTGAATGGCATCGTATCCATGACCGGGGAAAAACTATATGAGCCTCAATTCATGGACGCCGTGCATCAGGCAGAGGATGAAACGGGTGTCAAGACCAAATTCTTTGTAGGATTCGCGGATGTTGAGGAATCCAAATATCATTTCTACTATGAGTTTGCGGACGAGAATACGACCCAGCAGCAGGCAGAAGACTTCACCCGTGTAGTGGACAGGAAACTGCAGCAGATCAATCTGGAGTATGAATCCAAGCGGCAGTCCTTCCGTCTGCACGAACCGGAAACTCATATACTCCTTTCCAACGCATATGCGCGTTTCAAAGCCGCGTGTCTCAAGGACGGTTTCCGGGACGGACAATTCAAATTCAACCTCCTGATGCAGGATGAAAAGAGACGTACCAAGTTTAATATGATTCAGCGTTGGGAGAGCCGCTTCGACAAACTAAGTGAGAATATTATTGACAGAGCCAATAGAATAGATGAAAGACAAAAAGAACGTGCTAAACGGCGTAAGAACCGTAATACTCGATCTCGACGGAACGCTGTATGACAAGCGCGGGTTAGCGCAGAGGATGGTAGGGCGCCTGTGGTGGTGCCTGCCTTTGTTGGCCGCAGAGAGATTAGCGAGGCGTAATATCCACTATGTCCGCTATACGTCCAAAGAGGAGTTTTTCGATGCTTTCTTCACCTATATGTCCCGTGGTCACTGGTGGAGTAAAAGCATAGCAGAAGTATGGTATAATACCGTATATATGCCAGCCATGGTCCGCCTCATCAAACGTTATCACACTACCAGACCCGAGGTGATGGAACTGATAGCTGAGGCTAAGGAACAAGGGCTTCAGCTCGCTATTTATTCCGATTACGGATGTGTGGAGGAGAAACTGGAAGCGTTAGGTGTCGATCCGGCGCAGTTTGATGTGTTGGTGTCCGCCCCCGAATTAGGAGCCCTCAAGCCTTCAGAGACCTGCGCAAGAGATGTTATGGAGATGTTGGGCGCCAAGCCTGAGACAACTCTTTTCGTAGGAGACAGGGATGATAAGGACGGAGCCTCGGCTCGTGCAGTAGGAGCGAGGTTTTTGAAAATTGAAAATTGAGAATTGAGAATTGAAAATTGAGCGTTGAGACTTGAGTATGAACAAGCGATATGAAAAACTGAAAGTCACCGAGGGGACTTATGTGCCGCCGGCTGTTTCGGATTATCCGGAGGAAGAACCATACGCCGGTATGTACAAACCCGTCTATAATCGTCCGTTTCCAAAAGTTGACGCCAGCTATCCTTACGTCAATGATACATGGCAAAACCGTCTGGGCATCTGGTTCGGCTATCATATTGCCAGACCGATACTGGGGCATGTGTTACGTATCAAATACGGATTGAGATGGAAGGTTGAGGGTCAGGAGAAATGGTCAAGGTGCTCTTGGACAGTCCGGAAATGGATGAAGCAATATGATCTCTCGCACGGGGCCATCACAATCGCCAATCATTGTTACCGTCACGACTGTGCTTCGGTACTGACCTCTTTCAGCGGTTCGCATCATATGAGGATTCCGATGTTCGCGCCGAATTTCCGAACCAAAGACCAATTCTTCCTGCGTATCATAGGAGGAGTTCCTATTCCTGCGCCCGAAGAGGGACTCAGCGCCATGAAGGCTTTCAATGCCGCCTTCGATGAATTTGACCGAAGGGGGTATTGGTTTCATATCTTTCCCGAGGCGAAGAGATGGGATTGGTACAAGCCGTTGCGTCCATTCCAGAAAGGTGCTTTCACTATGTCTTACAAATATAACAAACCAATCATTCCGTTTGCTATCACTTACCGCCCCAGAACGGGAATATACCGGCTCTTAGGTCCCAAAGACGAACCATTGACTCAGGTTATCGTCGGTGCTCCTATATACCCCGATACTACCGCTCCGCGTGCAGTAGAGACGGAACGATTATTGAATTTAACTCATCAAACGATATGCCGTTTAGCGGGAATAGAACACAATACGTGGCCGTCATCGCTCTGATTGTCTCGATGATCATCTGGTCCGTCAGTGGCATAGCTATCAAACATGCGTTGGTAGTATTGCCGCCTTTTACAATGATAATCATGAGGTTTATCCCCTCCGTACTCTTGATGCTGATTATAGGTATTGTCCGACGGAAGCACTCTTTGTTCTGCCTTCAGCGGATGGAGCTCAAGGACCTTCCTCTTTTTCTCATAGCGGGGTTCTGTCAGCCTTTTCTGTATTACATGCTTGAGACGTACGCTTATGACGCCCTCAACAGCCCTACCATTGCAGAGACGCTCCTTTCCACCAGCCCCTTGCTGAGTCCTGTCTTTGCGGCAGTCCTGCTACGCGAACGGATTACGGGGAATAATATATTAGGAATCGTAGTATCCACAGTGGGTGTCTTTGTACTGACCCTTGCCGGAGCGGCTACCTATTCCATAGGCAGTTATTGGGGTGTGTTACTGGCTTTCATGGCAGTCTCTGCGGCAGTGATAGACTCCGTAATGATGCGTAAGGCGCCTGTGAAATACAGTTCGCTGTCGTTTGTCTTTTACACACAACTGATCAGTCTTATGTTTTTTATCCCCGTGTGGTTTTGGAGAGAAGGGCCTGAGGCGCTCAGAACTCTTGATTGGGCTCAGATAAGCGATATTAGCTCCCCCCTTTCCGTGGCATTATTATCTGTCTCATACCTAACGGTATTTGCGAGTGTCATAGCATTTATCCTTTTCTGCTACGCGCTTCGCCAGATAGGGGTGACTCAGGCTAACGCTTTCAATAATATCCGTCCCGCTTTTACGGCATTATGGATGTTTCTCTTCTTTGGCGAACATCTCCCTCTCATAAAATGGTTGGGGATTATACTAATCATATTCGGGCTATTTGTGTGTCAAAAGCAAGAAAAAGTTTCCGATTATTAAGATTTTTTTGCTTATATTAAATAATTTACGTACCTTTGTACACTTTTGTGCACCTGCATATATTGAGATAACAAGATAACAAACAATACTATTATGGAAATATTTACTCTTGAGTTTTTCTATGATTTGCTGTATATCATGTTCCTTGTGGGCTTGGTGGTATTTATAGCATTGTACTTTGTGGACGCCGGATATGGTAAAATGCGTACCGATAACTGGGGACCGTCCATGAACAACAAGGTAGGGTGGTTCCTTATGGAGGCTCCCGTCTTCTTAGTTGTTCTGTATCTTTACTTCAAGTCATTGCCGATGTATGGCGGAATCACCAAAAATGTACCATACTGGGTGTTCTTCCTCATTTTTGAGTTCCATTATTTCCAGCGCTCGTTTATCTTCCCCTTCCTACTGAAGGGTAAAGGCAAAATGCCGCTTGTCATCATGGCTCTTTCCGTGATGTGGAACCTTATCAATGGCTATTTGCAAGGTTATTGGCTCTTCCATCTCGCCCCGCAGTACTATCCCAATCTGTACACCACCGACTGGCTTACCACGCCGCAATTCATTATCGGTACGGTAATCTTCTTCACAGGATGGATTATTAACATGCATTCGGATCATGTTATCCGTCATCTGCGCAAGCCGGGCGACACCAACCATTACCTGCCGAAGAAAGGACTCTATAAATACGTTACGAGTGCCAACTATTTCGGAGAGATAACCGAATGGCTGGGCTTTGCGATCCTTACATGGTCGTTTGCGGGACTTCTCTTCTTCTGGTTCTCGTGTTGCAATCTTGTGCCCCGCAGTAATGCGATATACAAGAAATACGAGGAAGAGTTCCCCGACGAGTTTGACCGCAAGAAACTCAAACGTATCATTCCGTTTATTTATTAGACTCATACAGGCTCCGGTTGCTTAAAGTCACCCAAGATGACGTAGGGTAACCGTGAGCCTAATAATCGTTATGAAAGAATCCAAATTATTTACCCCATACCAACTGGGGCCTATCACTCTCCGTAATCGTTTTATCCGCTCTGCGGCGTTTGAGAACATGGCGCGGGCGAACAAGCCGACTCAGGAGTTACAGGATTATCATGTCTCCGTAGCGCGAGGCGGGGTGGGGATGACCACCGTAGCGTATGCCGCTGTAGATTTGAGCGGCGTGTCTTTTGACGGGCAATTATATGTTCGTCCGGAGATAATACCGGACATGCAGAAGATGACGTCAGCTATCCATGCCGAGGGTGCCAAGGCGAGTATCCAGTTAGGTCACTGCGGCAACATGACCCATTTCTATACCTGTCATTGTATGCCGGTGAGTGCATCTACCGGATTTAATCTTTATTCCCCTACGCTCCACCGCCGTTTGAAGGTGTCGGAGATACAAAAACTCGTCCGTAAGTTCGGCGAGGCGGTAGACTGGGCACGCGAGTGCGGCTTTGACTGCGTAGAGATACATGCCGGTCATGCTTATCTGATATCCCAATTCCTCGCCAAACGCACCAACCGCCGCCATGACCAATACGGCGGTTCGTTAGAGAACCGCATGCGGTTTATGAACGAGGTACTGGACGCCGTGATGGAGCACGCCAAAGATGACATGGCGGTAGTAGTAAAGACTAACATGTGGGATGACTGCTGGCGCGGAATCTCTATTGAGGAAGGAATCACTGTAGCCAAAGAGATAGCCAAGCACAAAGTACATGGTATCATCCTCTCCGGAGGAACGGTAAGTGCATCGCCGATGACTATTCTTTCCGGTGCGATGCCTTACAAGACCCTCGCGCATTATATGCCAATGAAATCCTTCTGGTGGCTGAAGGCGGCACTGAATATCCCCGGCGTAGCTCCAATCATGATGCCTACCTCGCCGTTCAAGGAACTCTATTTCATGGAGAAAGCCAAAATCTTCCAGAAAGAAATAACAGATGTGCCGCTGATATACGTAGGCGGAGTGCAATCCGGCGATAACTGTACGCAAATCATGGAGGAGGGTTTTGAACTCTTCCAACTGGCTCATGTCCTTATCAAAGACCCCGATTTCGTCAATCATGTACATGAGAATCCGCATTACCATGCAGGTTGCGGGCGCTCCAATTACTGCGTAGGGCGCATGTACACGCTGGATATGAAATGCCATGAGTGTGTAGAGCGGGACGGAGAGGTTATTCCTGAGCGAATCAAGAAAGAGATAGCAACGCTTGAAAGTAAAGCCGAGCAATCCGTAGCAGCGCAAAAATCCCGATAACCCAAACAATAAATGACAAGATGGTAGAGGGTATGTTAGCCTTAGTAACGGGAGCCAGCAGTGGTATAGGGTTGCAGTATGCGACAGCTCTGGCGCGGGATTATCACTGTGACCTGCTTTTAGTGAGCAATCAGGAAAAAGAACTGGAAGACGTGGCTCAGAACCTCGCCGCCACTTATGGCGTGAAGACCGTTCCGCATTTCGCGGATCTCAGTCTGCCCGAGGCAGCAGAGAATTTGCATGAATGGTGTGTCAGCAACGGGTATGTGATAGATATCCTTATCAATAATGCCGGCGTGTTCTTCTTCAATCCATATTGCGAGACCTCGATGAAGCGCATCGACCTTATGCTGCAGTTGCATATAATGACGGTAGCCAAGCTGACCCGTCTCTTTGCCGCCGATATGTGCCAGCGGCAGTTGACGGAAGAAGAGGCGTCGCAACGAATATGCGGTCACAAGCGTATGCGCGGATATATCCTCAATATGAGTAGCATGTCCGCCTGGATGGCGATGCCGGGTATTCAGACCTATAATGCGACGAAGGCTTTTATCTATAACTTCTCCAAATCTATCTGGTACGAACTGAAGCCTCAGAATGTAGGGATAACCGTTATGGCACCGGGTGCTGTCGATACAGGCTTGTTTGGTTTGGCACCGAACCTGCGCAAGCTGGCGGTCGCCCTGACGGTCAGTATTCCTCCCGAGAAACTGGTGAAGCGTGCTCTCAAGAAAATGTTCCGCAACAAGAAAGCCGACACACCGGGGTTCATCAACTGGCTCTCCACGCCGATACTGAAACACACCCCCGACTGGATGCTTTTCCTGGCACAAAAGAAACTAAGGCCATTTATGCATTAATGCATTGTAATGATGGGATGATGGAAATTGAAAGGGGACAGGAAATTGAAAGGTGAAAGGTGAAATTTGCAAAGAAAAAACGCCGCGAGGGACGTTTTTTTCATTGAGCACTTCGCTGTGGAGGAGGTTTAGCGCTGCGCTGTGGAGTTTTTTACTATTTATTAGCCC
>DEIW01000179.1:17635-17770 GCA_002352705.1 Bacteroidales bacterium UBA2764
AAAATTTGCATATATCAATATTTTTTTGTACCTTTGCAGCACTTTTCTGAACGACCTTCAGAAACCCTCAAACCTTCAAACTTTCAAACGTCGCAAAGCGACATTTTCCCATAAATTAGTGCGTGATAAGTGCGT
>DEIW01000179.1:17790-19673 GCA_002352705.1 Bacteroidales bacterium UBA2764
GATTATCGAATGCATCAGCAGGTAAACAAGGACTTGTTAGGAAGGCTTCATGTATCGGGAATGGACCGACAATGGACCGACAATGCATCGACATTGGACCGACTATACATCGAGAAAGACGCGTATTATTTTAACTCCTGCAAGGCGCGTTTGAGTTCTTTGTCAAAACGCAGATTAAACGCAGCTTGCCCTTTCTGGTAGTAATAACGCAGAACAATCTCGCTTCCCAAGAGCTGTTTCACTTCCTCTTTATTGCGCTCTATGGCTTTTCGGAAGTCCGGTTGCAGCAACGGCTCCATGGTTTCCAACTGAGCAAGGGTAGCAGAGTCAATATCTTCATGCTTCGCCATCTTAATCATATCCGCGAAGAACTTGCTTGTCTCCGTCTCGTATTTGAAACCTCTTTCGTCCAGAAAGCGGCAGAAGTCCTCGATATCCTGATCAGTCAGTTCAAAGTCCAGCGGCGCTGCAATACTGTCATGCAAGCGGTGAAAACGAGTAGCGTAATCAAAGAAATAATTATTGATATACAGTGAATACGTGATATCCACTTTTGCCGAATCGCTCATCACAATGTCGGGCAGAATACCTCCTGCCGTGTCTTTCTTCAATTCATGTCCTTTCTGTCTCTCGCTGTAGTCTATAGCCTGAATACAGCGTCCAGAAGGGAGGTAGTATTTGCTGGTTGTCACTTTGATATGTCCTCCGTACACGATAGGGCGAACGTTCTGAACCAGTCCTTTTCCGAAAGTACGTTGTCCAATCAGCGTAGCGCGTTTGAGGTCCTGCAAAGCGCCGGATACAATCTCGCTCGCGGAGGCAGAGTTCTTGTCGACGAGTACAATCAAGGGCATGTCCTTATACCGAGGATTATTCCTTGTCTTGTAGGTACGGTTGCTCATCGCAGTCTTTCCGCGCGTTTCGACAATCGTCTGGTTGCTTTCGATGAAGAGATTGATGAGTTGCAGCGCTTCGTCAACGATGCCCCCCCCGTTTCCCCTGAGGTCAATAATCAGTTTTCGCGCGCCATGTGTGTAATACAAGTTATCGAGGGCATTGGTGAAAGCCTGTGCCGATCCTTCCGTAAACTCATTGAAAGCGATGTATCCGACGGGTTGTGAGAGTGTGTCTGCGCTGAAGACGGTGGAGTAACTGACGGGCTCCATATGAATGTCTTCCCGGACGATAGAGACTTTGAACGGTTTCTCAACTCCTTCGCGTTCAATCTCCAGCACAACCGTTGTTCCGGGCTCTCCGCGCAGGTTATTGCTGACTTCGCTGACAGTTAACCCTTTGGTACTCTTGCCATCCACAGACAAAATCCGGTCTCCCGCCTCAATGCCCGCTCTTTGCGCGGGTTTCCCCTCGTAAGGGTTCACGGCGTAGGTCCAAAGGGAGTCTTTATCCACCTTGTCGCGAGAACTCCGTCCTTTGGCAGTCGGTCTCGGTCGTTGCTGAATAATGCTGCCTATACCGCCGTATTTTCCGGTAGTAAGCATGCGCAGTTCCCTGTCGTTTTTCTTAGGATAATACACGGTGTAGGGGTCAATCTTGCGCAACATGGCATTGATAGCCGTTTCCGTCAGGCTCTCATAGTTGAGCGTGTCCACATAGTTCACGTCCACCTGGCGGAGGACGTCGTTGAAAATATCTATGCTCTCATTAGCTCGGGAAGTAGCCTGTTTAGACTGGGCTGAAACAGCCGGAATAAAGCATAAAGAATAAAGAATAAGGACTAAAACGGAATGTCTCTTACTGTTCATTTTGTCAATCGTCTTTAATTATATCGAAAGCGGATTCTGATTATCTCAGTTTATTGGGAACAAATGCGCTGACATCCTTTCCATAGGCGTAGAGGTCGCGTACGAGAGTAGAGGATATAT
>DEIW01000039.1:0-2623 GCA_002352705.1 Bacteroidales bacterium UBA2764
GGAGAAGCCGCGCCCTGCCCCTCTCGCAAAGAGAGGGAGTTAGTGTCCTGCTCATAGATAGCCAAATCCACCTTGCCTCGCTCCAGACGCTGGGCGATAATCGTACGGATATCCAGCTCATGAGCCCGTATAGGCGCTATCAAACGGACAGAAAGATCCATGGATTTGGAGTTGAGGGAACGGATTTCACAGATAAGTTTTTTCCCTCGGAAGATTGTCTCGGCTTTTCCGTAGCCGGTCATTGATAATATCATATTATTTACCATTTATTTATTTACCATTTGGTCATTTATTATTTATTCATTTACCATTTGGTTATTTATTATTTGCCTATACAGAACTTGGAGAAGATATTCGACAAGACTTCTTGGTTGGTTATCTGACCCGTTACTTCGCCAAGTGCAGAGAGGCAGTCCTGCAAGTCCAGTGACAGCAATTCCCCGGATAGCCCATCATTCAGTCCCTGCTGCACTCTAAGGATAGCATCATGCGCACGGCTGACCGCCTCGTAATGGCGGGCATTGGAAAGCATCACTGCCGATGTATTCATTGTTTCTTTGGCTATCCGCACCAACTCACGCCGAAGCGGCTCTATCTCGCCGTTTTTAGCAGAGATGGAGAGAGGATTTGAGATTTGAGATTTGAAATTTGAGATTTGGGATTTGGGATTTGAGATTTGACATTTGAGATTTGACATTTGAGATTTGAGATTTGAGATTTGACATTTGAAGACTGCAAATCCACCTTATTGATTACGGACAGGATAGTGAGGTCGCGGTCATATCGCGTGGATATCGCGGGAATGACAGCATCGGGACGGGTGGCGTCCAGCACATTGATGACTATCTGGGCATTCTCCATGGCCTTACGGCTGCGTTCCACCCCCATCTGTTCAATCACGTCATCCGTCTCGCGCATGCCGGCTGTGTCAATCAGACGGAATAGAATACCGTCAATAACCAGCGTGTCTTCAATAGTATCGCGCGTAGTGCCTTGTATATCACTCACGATAGCGCGCTGCTCGCCCAGGAGCGCATTGAGCAGTGTGGATTTCCCTACATTCGGGGCTCCCACTATCGCTACCGGAATACCGTTCCGAATAGCATTTCCCGTACGGAAAGAAGAAAGCAGGTTTTGCAGTTTTTGAGCGATTTCAACGGCTAAATCCATCAGTTCGGAACGGTCCGCGAACTCCAACTCCTCATGATCTGCAAAATCTAATTCCAGTTCCACCAAAGAGGTGAAATGCAGAAGCCGTTCTCTAAGAGAAGCCAGTTCGTCCGATACCGACCCTCGCAGTTGGCTGAGCGCCAGGTCTTTCTCCGCTTTGCTTTGCGCAGCTATCAGGTCTGCCACCGCTTCCGCTTGTGCCAAATCCATCTTTCCGTTCAGGAACGCTCTTCGGGTAAATTCCCCCGGCTCGGCGGCTTTGCAGCCCGCGTCTATGAGCCATCGTAGCATCTCCTGCTGGATAAACAGGCTGCCGTGACATGCTATTTCAACAGTATCTTCCCCCGTAAAAGAATGCGGCGCACGGAAGACGGAGCAAAGGACTTCGTCCAGCACCTCCTCCCCGCGTTGAATACGACCGAAATGAACTGTACCGGCTTTCGCGTCCGTCAGACGGACACGTCCGCAGAAGATTTTGTCAGAGATAGCCAACGCCTTCTCTCCGGACACCCGGATGACGGCAATTCCTCCTGTTCCAAAAGGGGTTGATATGGCACAAATAGTATGCATAATTCGAAATCGGGTACAAAATTAGTTAAATTTTTCGGATTTTCCAAATAAAAACAATTAAATTTACACAAATTGTTGCATATATCAAAATTATTTTGTATCTTTGCAGCGGTTTTTGATAATTAACATTATAAACTAAATAAAACGTAAACAATTATGGTGCGTACAACATTTAATCGTCTTCGTGCTGTGAAAGACAGTCTTCCCCATGGTAGTATGGATTCAATCGCTGCAGAGTTGAATATCTCCGGTGATGAGGTAAGAGCATATTTTAACGGCGAGGGCAATGCTGACTACCACATAGAGCCGGGTCCTGACGGCGGAATTGTGGTATTTAGCAATACACGCATTTTGGAGATTGCCCTGCGCAAAGCATGGGAAGTCCAGAACGCGCTGTAATGAATGATTTCCAGACATTAAAAAAGGTAATCACTCTGACGTTAACCGTCGGAGTATTACCTTTTGTTTTTTTTACGCACGCGCATGAGCTGACGGAGCCGAAAGGCGAGACTCCAGCGTCCGCAGAGGTTCAGAAACAGCCTGCCGATAGTCCCGGTTCCGGAGAGACCAACCGTAAATCGGAATTTACCTATGGAGCCAAAGCGACTCTCCAGACCACCTATTTATGGCGCGGTCTGTATGCCGGCGGGGCTAATATCCAAGCCAGTGCCAATGTAGGTTATTATGGCTTTTACGCAGATATGTGGTGGAATATAGGTGTGACGGATTGGAGATTTAACACCTTTCTGCCGGAGGTAGATATCACTCTTGGTTTTTCCCGATGGGGACTGAATGTATTCATACTCTATATCCATAATTTTGACTGCGGATTCTTTGACTTTGCCAATTATGCCTATAAGGGCAACCGTCTGGAACTCAATGC
>DEIW01000039.1:2689-5804 GCA_002352705.1 Bacteroidales bacterium UBA2764
CTATACGATCAGCAAAAAGATTCCATTGACCTTTGCCTGGGCGACCCGTGTCGGCGCATCCGACGGCTATTTCAATGAAAAGGGAGAATTAGTACAGGCCTATTCGAGTTATGCGGAGATCAGCTATACGCAGGCTTTGCCTTATGATTTGGCACTTTTCGGGGCTGTAGGCATCAGTCCGTGGCGCAGTATATATTCCTTTTACGAGCGGCAGTTTGTAGTATCCAACATCGAGTTACGTCTAATCAAGAAATGGAATATCGGCAAGCATACAGGCGTATCCCTTCAAGGCCAGATATGCCTGAATCCATCGGCATTAGCGAAGGACATGACGACCTCCGAATGGCATCCGTATGAGCCCTTCCGTCAATCCGTGAACGCCAATATAGGAACAACTATATTTTTACAATAACAAACAATTTAAAATCATTATTAAGGTATGAAAAACGTAATGAATCGTGCCCTTGCGGCAAAGAAGAAAATCTTCACTCTGGCAGTAGCCCTGTCAGCTACCGTAAGTTCGTGGGGTTGGGAGTATGAGAATCCCGGCTTCGAATGGTCTGCCGGATGCGAGTTTACCACTACCTATCTATGGCGTGGTATGAAAAACGGAGGTATGGCTTTCCAACCCGACGCCTCCATCGGTTACGGCGGTTTGAATCTTGAGGCATGGGCCAACATCGGATCCGTAGATAATTCCTTTAAGGAGTTTAATCCGGAGCTGGATATCACTCTGTCTTACAGCATCGCCGGTCTGACAGTAGGAGCAACTCATTATTTCTATTTCGACGGGTCGAGATATTTCGATTACACCAAACCGAACCTGGCAGATTACGCAGACGGGAACTACGGCAAAGGTTATGCCGGCAACCAGACAGAAGTGTTCGCCAAATATGAGTTCGGAGAGATCTTCGAGAAATTCCCCTTGACGGTTATGTGGGCTACCTTTGTAGGCGGTGACGACTGGTTGGAGCAGTACGACAATCCGGATGATCCGGAAGAGTTGACGGGTCTGAAACGCGCTTTCTCCAGTTATCTGGAGGTAAGTTACAAAGCAGAACTGCCGTTGGGCTTCTCCCTCACCCCGACTGTAGGTATGACGCCGTGGGCAGGTTATTACAACTATTACGAGAACAAATTCTCGGTCAATAACATCTCTCTGCGTGCAGATTGGGAGTTAGAGGTGAAAGAGGTGTTCACGCTGGATGTTTACGCCCTGTTCATGCTCAACACCGCCGGCATCAACAAATACAATGTATGGCCGAGCATTTCCAATAGTTACAACAACCAGCGTCTGAATTTGGCAGCCGGTATCGGCATTTGGTTCTGATGACAGCACGGCAACGAACATTAAGCGCATTGCTGGGTATAGGCATATGTGCAGCATTGATTTGGGGGCTTGACGAAGCTCCCAAATTGTCATATCACCATCATGAGGGCAAGGTATTCGGCACGTATTATAACATCCGCTATGAGGCTGCCGTTGATTTGGAAGACAGCATAAAGGCGGCGTTTACTGCGTTTGACAACAGTCTGAGTCTATTTAACCCCCACTCCATTTTATCCGCAGTCAATGACAACCGCGACACCGTCACCAATGCTTATTTTGAGACCATGTGGGCGGAGGCGACACGTGTACACCGTCTTTCCAACGGGGCTTTCGACATCACCGTAGCGCCGCTGGTGAACTATTGGGGTTTCGGCAAGAAAGATAGAAACCCCTCCCTGTCCCTCCCCTCAAGGGAGGGGAACAAAGACATAGATAGTCTTTTAGTTTTTGTTGGGTTTGAGAAAGTGCAACTGATCGGGCACAAGGTCGTAAAAGCCGACCCGCGCGTGCAGATAGACGGCGGCGCAGTAGCCAAAGGTCAGGCCTGCGATATGATTGCCGAGGTTCTCCGCCGTAACGGCGCAGCGAACTACCTGGTAGATATAGGCGGCGAGGTTGTAGCACACGGCGTGAACGCCAAAGGCGAGAAATGGCATATCGGCATCACCAAGCCCAACCTCAACAACGAAGGAGCTCAGGAGGAACTGCAAGAGATACTGGCGGTAAGCGATATATGCATGGCAACCAGCGGCAATTATCGCAATTATTACTACTCGGAAGGCGAACGCCGCAGTCATACGATAGATCCGCGGAGCGGTTATCCCGTGCAGCACTCGCTGTTGAGCGCCACGGTGGTGAGCAGCAGTTGTATGCGCGCCGACGCGATGGCTACCGCCTGCATGGTTTTGGGCGCCGAAGAAGCGATGGCTATGATAGACCGTGCGGGAGACGCAGCGTGCTATCTGATAGTAGCTCAAAACGACAGTTTGATTACGATAACCTCGCCCCAATGGGATGATTTTATCCGATGAATACACCACTTTTCATATTAGCCGTAACATCTGCGGCACTCATTTCGCTGCTTGTCGTTATGCTGATACTGATGCGTATAAGCGGCAAACAGCAGATGGAATACCAGCGGGAGCAAATCAGGCAATTGCGAGAGCATGCCGATGAATACATGCCTCCGCGCCTCAAAGCGCTTGATGATTGGAAGATGGAGGTATATACCGCTATCAAGTTAGCGGAGAAAGACCGTCCCAAGCGGCGAGGCGAGGAGCGTGACCGTTATGACCTGCAGACCATTGACCGTATACTGCATTGCGACCGATACGAGCAGTTCTTCGGAGAAGCGGACAAACGGCTGGATGGCTTTGCCGGCTACATGCGGAAAGAGTTTCAGATAAGCGACCGCGAGTTGATGTTCGTCTGTCTGTCCTTGTTAAATCTGTCCGACGAGCAGATAGCCCTTGTCATGGGGTACTCCTATGCCAGTATTCCGACGACCCGCAAACGAATCGCCAAGAAGCTCGGAATAACCAATTCTGCCGACTGGCGGAGCCGGTTATTGGCTCTTGTTAACAGGGAGTGACAACGTGTGTCAAAAAAAGTGAGGTTGTGTTTTTATAACACACTGTCAATCAATAGATTCTTCAGACTATTTGTGTTCCATTTTTGTGTGAAATAATTTGCCCAACACAAAAAATAGCAGTACCTTTGCATCGGATTTCCAAACAAAAAAGTACATGCGCAGGTACTACATTATTAACGAACTATAATAAAAAT
>DEIW01000042.1:0-14369 GCA_002352705.1 Bacteroidales bacterium UBA2764
CCGGATACATAATCAATTCCGGCACTCCATCCTACTTTTGCCATGATTGTTCGGCGTTTTTCCCTACGCCGTGAGGGGGTTTAGGTTAGTTAATAATTTTTAGCCATGTATGGCTGATGCGCTCTATTAGACGCCGAGCTTGGCGTACTCCTGTGCGAAGATGTAGCCGTTGAGGGTTTGGTACTTCGGGTGAGGGGATTTGAGGTGGGACGCAAAGGCCGTTTTGTAGGCGGCTATTTGCTCCTGGGTGAGTGCTTTGACGGCGGCACGCGCTTGTGCGAACTTTTCCCGTACGGCAATCTCCTCGGGTGAGAGTGGGTGTTTGGAAAGGTCACGCGGGTTGCAGATGCGACCTGTGCAAAGGGTGTTACCACGTTTTTGGAAATAGGTGTCCGAATGAGAACAGATCTTTCCACGGTAGTAGTTCACCATGTCGATAGGTTCATACTTTGCCATAGTTAAGGTTGTTTAAAGGGGTTTAACAATTCCGGCATCAAATGCCGGGTCAATTAACAAAGTCGTACTCACGCGAGGGGTGCTGGTGTGGCGCGGGAGAGGCGCGAGAGTGGCTGTTTGGATCGATTTCGAAATCTGATGCAAAGGTACTGCTTTTTTGCGAGATATGCAATAGTTTGTCCCCCGAGTTGTGGTATATGTCCCCTAACTTGTTATAGTCCCGAAAATATAGTAAGTATATAAAAGGTTAAGTTAAAAGTTAAAAGTTAAAAGTTATCGAATTTCTTATCTCGTGTTACTCGAACGATTGTTTCTTATTTCACTATGTTCAAACGATTTTTCGCAAATGCAATTCGTGTGCGCGCGATATATCATTATGTATATAGACTCTTAACTTCTTTGGACTATAGGTGTCGTCGGTTAAAAGTGAAAGTTAAAAATCGCATGACTTTTAACTTTTAACTTTTAACCTTGGGAGGAACTCGTCGCTGTCACTACGAGCAGAAAACGGAATAAGGATATGAAAAAATATAGGTAAGATTTGCACATGTCAGAAATTTGTACTACCTTTGCAACAGAAAAAAAGCTATGACATTCCATCTAAAACCACGTCATGGGGAGACCCTTCGGATTGTATTTATATACTAAAATAAAGGTACAAACTATAAATCACTGACAATTATGGACCGAAACGACATTGAGATTACAGACATTGACATCCGAGACTCGTTCCGATATGCTGGGAGAGTCTTTCATGGTCTGGATGAACTGAAAAGGGTGGCATTCAAGGACAGCGACAAAAGCGTGCGGATGCAGAAGAGTCCGTACGTGGTGATTGTGAGCAAGCACTATCCGTGTTTTGATTCTGAGGACTACGCGAACGAAAGCCGCTATTACCAGAATTATTATCTCACGACCAGTCGTGCCAAAGCGGAACAGATCTGCGAAGATTATGACAAAGCAGAGGAATACCCTGTTATGGAGCCCATGTTCAGCATGAGCAGAATAGAGGAAAAGCATCTGCCATACATCTATTATCACGGAGAAGGGAACACCCTGCAAATCGTTCAGAACAAACACGCAGAGCCAAAAGACAGAATCACCATAGAGCCCCGCCGGCATGATTCCTCCTTCCCGAATCCTTTTAGAGACCCGGACCCTATCGCTTGCTTGTATGGTCCGCCGCCTGATTTTGAAGATGAGGAAAGTACGCATAAAAAGGGGTGGCTGGATTTTTTGTTGGGAAAATAGATTATGAACTTCGCGCGCTTACAGCAAACCCGCGTCCCGGACCTCGCGCCTGTCTATGGCGGAGCCAGGGGGAGAACGATGTCTTCAAGGCATCAATTATATGCGTGGCGGGCATTACAGGAAGCAGGCGTTAAGACAATCATTGATTTACGTTTGACCGACCATACCGACCGTTTGCCGGCTTTGTGCGAGGAATACGGGATGCGGTATTTCCATTATCCGGTGGATACATCCGCTGAGGCTATTGCGCAAATGGCGGAACTCTTTCCGCAGTTCTGCCGGCTGGTAGATGAGGGAGATTTCTACATTGCCTGTGCTATGGGGTTGCACCGAACGGACATTGCCTTGAATGCCTACTGGCTCTTTCATGGAGCGGATAAAGGACTGCAACCACCTGAAATACATGGATACCGCTTGGAAGACGGCCATACGACGGACAAACTGAACCGTATTCTCAACGCAATGTACCAAGTTTTCACCGACTGCGACGGTATTGCTCCTATGACGGATTTAGAATTCAAGCAACGCAAGAACATCATCATACAGCAAGCCAATCAGCCTAATAAGTAAAAAATCATAGTTTATTTTGATATCTTAATAAAAAGTTGTATCTTTGCGAAAAATTTGAAATAAAACCATGAATGTATCCATCTCATATTTTGCTCAACGACTGTCTGCATCATTGATGGTCTGCGCTTTGTTCCTTTCCTTAATCACTTCTTGTACCAAAACGGCTAAGGATGAGAAAACATCTGAGAATATCATATCTGAGGATATTGTAGATATTCAATTAAGCCCGGAGATACAGGCGAGGCTGGATTCAATGGACACCGAACTGGAACTCCCTGAAGGTTTGACCCAAGAGGAACAGGTAACCTATATCGAGAATCATGTCCTCAAAACACCTGTCTCCGTTATCGAACTGTTGGCTTTGCAGCCTGTTCATACCTTGGATCCGGATGAACGTAATTGGGACTATATAACGGAAGCCGGATGGGCGAAGTTTCGCCTGATGAACCGCTTCATGCGTATGCAGTATGTAGCTTTAGGGGATCCGATGGACGAACTGAGGTGGGTGGTCGCCACTCAGGTTATTCTGGATGATTACGCGACGCCTCTTGGTATCACCCAGGAGCAAGCGATAGACAGTTTATTGTCCGCTGCTGATTTTCTGTGCGGTGGTACCCAATATCAGATTAACCAATGCACCTATGTCATGGCGAGTGTGGAGTATTACAAAACGCTTGCGGCATATAAAACCTTTATTGAGCAGATGCCCAAAGACCTGCAGCCGCTCTTGTATGAAGAATATATGGCATGGAACAAACTGAACAAAGCGCGTCACAACGCCTACGTGAATATCGTACGGGCAGGAGAACATTACAGCGCCTTGCCGATGGAATATGAAGGGATGTATGCCGCGTATGCAGAGAAACGCAGGCAATTGTTGGAAACGGAGATGCAGATTCTATCTGCCGGAAAAGTATATTCTCTCCATCATCCGGTAGTCAGAACTGTGGATTGGGAGAACTATCTGCAAACGCTGCGGGATAGGTGTGAGAGCGATGAGGCTTCAGATATTGTAGATGATTTTGACGAGGCTGTCAGCGTATGGATTAGTGTACGGCAGAAAATAGCAAGACACTTACCTCCATCAGTCGGTACCTGTTACGATAATCTGACGGCAGACTACCATTGGGGGATAACCAATGAGGAAGAGCAAGTGCCTGAAATGTATGGTTAACTTATGGTATTTATCGTTATGAATCAGACCAACCCGAATATCCTTACGGAAGATGTCGTGCGGCAAGCGAATCAGACACTGACTTCCAAATACAGAGCAGAACATCTGCTACAGATGGCTCATGCCGCCAACCTGCAGATGTCCATAGAACTCAGCATGCGCAAACGCGAGTGGCAGGCTGTGCTACAAGACGGCAGGGACGGCAAAGAAGAAGCCCGGTTCGAAGTTATCACGACATGGGGAGACCCTTCGGATTGTATGGATGTACTCTTAGCTACTATCTATTATAACCCGCACACGAGTTCGGGGGCGGAACACACATTCTGCATCACAGAGTGTCTCACCGCCATCGGTCTGGCGGGGACATGCAAGATAGAAAGCCCTCTTTTCCATTGCGAGACGGAGGAACAGTTGCTCAACTATATCCATGACCAAGAGACACCTTTCAAGCGCTATCTGCATCTGGAGCATATCATGGAGGAGATGAGCCACTCTGAGAACGCACGGGTGAGTGCGTATAAGGTAAGAAACCTGCAAAATAAATAATGGAGTAAACTCATTAGTGGACACTAATAAATAGATTCTATGAATATTGCATGCTTACAACATATCCGTATCCCGGCTGTAATAGCAGTAATAGTGATATGCTGCATATCTTGTCATCGGGAAGGTCCTACCGTAGCAGAAGAGATATGCCAAATCAGGGATTCCCTTCTTGACTGTAATATTGCACATGTCTGCTTTTATCCATCGGAGTGCAGCACATGCGACGAAAGAAAGATAGATTCGGTTTGCCGCATGTATGTATATTATGACAACGAGAAGCATGAATTCGACTACACCAGGAATCCATGTGGCAAACCGTTTACAAAGAAAAACCTGACATCAGATATGCATGCCGATGAAAAGAGAGGTTTTTATATCAAACTGGCTGACAGGGATGAGTTATATAATACTGACACAGATTCGTGTGGAGACCTATATTATGAATTTATGAAGCGTTTGAAAGCCTCCATAGTGGATATCAACCACACGCCGGAAGTAAAAGACATCCTTCGTTATTTCCGTAATGTTCCAACCTATATGTTGCTTCCGACGTGTGAAGACCTTGGAGTTCACTCGGTGGCAGTGGACTCTGTTGACCGGCCCTATTTCATCAGCATATTGCAGCAAATGCAGGATTATATGGACAACAAGACACATGAGTTTCCCAAAGAAATGATTGACTATTGGTACTCCAACGAAGGGTTCAAAGCCGCCAATTATGCTCATACGGGAGAAATAGCGGAATGTTTCTTCAGCCTTGTTTTCCAATACCGTCTCATCCAGCAAATAGCCCGATATTGCCCAGATATCCACCGGATAACGGATTGCCACACTATGGATGGGATGGTGGGGCTTTGCAATGATTTCTGGTATCCGGCAGATTATAACTATGTACTGCTCAGGCAAAAGGATAATTCCTATTGCGTAGATATAGTGGAAAATAGTTATAGATTAGATATGCTTCGTAATCAATCCGGAGAAACGATCTACGGCGTCGGAAGCGGTTTGTACCGATGGTATTATCAGTTCGACGGGAGCCAATGGCACCGTTTTGAATCTGACCCACGCTAACGAATTCCACAGCACCAAGTCCTTTTATCGCCGGTAGGAGCGAGTGCAACAATAAAACGGACACCCTCCATATGGAGAATGTCCGGATAGATAAATACCTAAACCGTATATATCGGTTTTCTATAAGGTTGCGTTATTAACGAACGCGCTCGCAATAGCTTCCGTCGCGGGTGTCAATACGGATGATCTCGCCCTCATTGATGAAGAGCGGCACACGTACCTCAGCACCGGTCTCTACTGTAGCCGGTTTGAGCGTGTTGGTAGCTGTATCGCCTTTCAACCCCGGCTCCGTATAGGTGACTGCCAATTCCACTTTGGTGGGCAGTTCGGCGAAAAGCACGGTATCGGTTGAGGCATCGGAAACAACCTCTACGTTCATTCCCTCTTTCAGGAAATCAACACCGGTAATCAGGTCATGAGCGATAGGTACTTGCTCGAATGTCTCATTATTCATAAAGATGTAATCCTCACCCTCTTTGTAGAGGAACTGGTACGGGCGGCGCTCTACGCGAACATCCTCCAGTTTCTCTCCGATATTAAAGCGGCGCTCGAGTACGCGACCATCAACTACATCTTTGAATTTAACACGCATAATGGTATTGCCCTTACCCGGT
The DNA here is from genome assembly GCA_002352705.1 of Bacteroidales bacterium UBA2764. GTDB lineage: Bacteria > Bacteroidota > Bacteroidia > Bacteroidales > Paludibacteraceae > Colicola. The sequence continues at coordinate 5,683 of DEIW01000042.1, forward strand.
TTAACATGTAAGAACTCAATTACGAAATACAGACGGCCGTCCATGCGGATACATACGCCGTTTTTGATGTCTTGTGAGTTAATCATAAATTCGTTTACTATTTAATCAATTACTATTTTTTCATTTTTCGCTGCAAAATTACTAAAAAATTTGCACATATGCAAGAAATTTTGTAATTTTGTACGCTAATTCGGAAAAAATACTATGAATACAATACAACAATTCTTCGGTGCAGTTGATTTTTGGCAGGTTATATCCTCCTTCATCTTCCTGATAGCTATCATAGATCCTTTCGGCAATATACCTATTACTATTGCTATGCAGCAGAAGGGGGTGAAAATCAAAGCATGGCGTGTATGTCTGGCTAGTCTTATCATTCTGTTGGCATTCCTTTTCTTAGGAGAATGGATTCTCAAACTATTCGGCGTGCAGATAGAGTATTTTGCTATCGCCGGCGGATTTGTGATTTTCCTGATGGCGCTGGAAATGATTCTGGATGTCACTATTTTCCAGAATTCCAATCTGGACGGAGAAGGATCTATCGTACCTTTGGCTTTCCCTATGTATGCGGGACCGGGAGCTTTCACGGCGCTTCTTGCCATCACGGCAGAGTATAGTATCGCCAGTCTTTGTGTATCTCTGGTATTATGTATCCTGGTGCTGTATTTTGTATTAATCGGAACGAACTGGCTGACCAAATATCTGGGGCAGACTTCGCTATATATCATCCGTAAGTTCTTTGGTATCATCGTGTTGGCAATCGCCTGCAAACTGATGTTCGGAAACCTTGCAGCGGTGTTTTAAGGAACAACGGATAATGTATAATTTAACAATCAATAATCAATAATAAACAAAGCGTCTTGGAGGCTTTTGTGTAGTTATGAAAAGTTTTTCTGAAATGACAATCGCGCTGGCAAGCGACCATGCGGGCTATGCGCTGAAACAACAAGTGCAGTTATTCCTGGAGGATAACGGCGCCAAAGTGAAAGATTTCGGATGTTACAGCACGGAGAGTTGCGACTATCCGGATTTCGCCCATCCGTTGGCTAATGCCGTGGAGAAGGGGGAGTATGAGTTTGGTATTGTGATTTGCTCAACCGGCAATGGCATCTGCATGACGGCTAACAAGCATCAGGGTGTCCGTGCAGCACTCTGCTGGGATACCAAGTTAGCGGAGTTGGCGCGTCAGCATAACAACGCTAACGTACTGGGGCTGCCCGCTAATTTCATCTCTGCGGTAAAAGCACTGGACATCGTCCGTACGTTCTTCCAGACTGATTTTGAAGGAGGTCGTCACGAGCGTCGCGTGAATAAAATCCCCTGCGCTTGATATAAGGAAACGCGATGAAACTGCATCGGCCTTTCTTCGTCTCGGTCGAACCCTCTGCAGTGTGCCAGTTGCGCTGTCCGGAGTGTCCCGTGGGGATGGGTAAGACAGCCCAAAGAGAAGGAAATGCCCGTTTTATGTCCCGCGAAGTATGGACAAGAACGCTCGGCGAGGCGGCAAAGACAGCCTATGTCATGCAGTTTTATTTTCAAGGAGAACCCCTGTTGAATAAGGACCTGCCTACCATGATTGCTGAAGCTCATGGGGCAGGTCTTTATACGATAGTCAGCACGAATGCACAGGCAATGACCGAGGCGGTGGCAGAAGCGTTAGTGCGCGCAGGACTGAACCGTATCATCGTCTCCATGGATGGTCTGAGTGAAGCTTCTTATGGTGCTTATCGGATAGGAGGCAGTCTTCAGAAATGTAAGGATGCATTGCGCTATCTGAGCGATGCCAAAAAACGTCTGCAATCTTCTATTATTATTGAACTCCAATGCCTGCGTTTACGAACTAACGAACATGAGTGGGAGGCTTTCCGAAAGGAGTACAGGAACTTAGGGGCAGACCGTCTTGTTTTTAAATCCGCGCAGTTATATGACTATGCAGAGGGACATCCTCTGATGCCCTCCGAAATGCGTTACAGCCGCTACAGAAAAGGTGCTGACGGACGTTTTTACCGTAAGGCGCGAATGCCTTGGTGTCTGCGTGTCTGGAACGGAGTGGTTATCACTGCCACAGGAGAAGTGTTGCCGTGCTGTTATGACAAGGCGCATGCTTATTCTTACGGAAACATTATGGATGCCCCGTTGGCACAACTCGTACGCAACGACAAAGCGCGGGCGTTTATCCGTGCTGCGCAAAAAGAAATACCTGATATATGCAAGGAATGCTGGAGATAAAATGTTTTGAATTCGGCTCTTTCGGTACGAATTGTTATGTAGTATCGGACGAAGCGGGGCATGTACTGCTGATTGATCCGGCTTGCTCCAATACCTACGAGCGGCAACTCCTCAAGGATTATATTACCGAAAAGGGTGGGGGAGAACTCTCCATTCTGGCTACGCACGGGCATCTGGATCATTTATGGGGTGCGAAATGGGCTACGGAGTTATGGCAGNNATATCCCGATGGCTAAGGCAATGCAAACGCAGTATAACATATTCGGAATCCCTGCAGTAGCAGAGGAGTTCCGGATAGAAGACTTGCAAACGTCTCTTATAGGCAAACAGCTTCTGGCAAGTCCGATGCAGATTCTCCATACACCCGGTCATACCCCCGGAAGCGTATGTTTCTATTTTCCTGACGACAACGTGCTTTTCTCGGGAGACACACTCTTTCATATGGGGTACGGCAGAACGGATCTGCCGGGAGGTGACAGCCGTCGGATGATGGAATCGTTAAAGTATCTGTCCACACTTCCCCCCGGCACCCGGGTTTTGCCCGGACATGGGGAGTTTTCGAACATTTCCTAATAAAAAAACGCATTCGTGCGCTTTTTTTTTGTGTATGTCAAAAAAAAGCAGTACCTTTGCGGACGCAAAGGTCGGATGAAACGAATAGCATACATAGTAGCGGTTCTGTTAGTCAGTATATTGCTGGTAGGCGGTATGCTGATAGGTGCCTTGATGAGCGACCGTGTGGAGACCGCCGCCGTACGACTGGTGGCGGAGGAATTCTCGCGTGTCTTGGGCACAAAGGCAAACATAGGCGCTATGGAATATCGTTTCCCCGCCCGTGTGGCGCTGAAAGACGTGTATATAGAGGACCAACAGCACGATACGCTGCTTTATGCGGGAGAGTTATATGTGCATTTCCGCCCGTTGGCTCTGAGAGATAACGAGATACGTTTCAGCCATGTGAGAATCAAAGATGTGGCTGCCAATATATACCGTTTGCCGGACAGCACATGGAATTACGCTTTCTTGCTCCCACCGCAGGAGAAGAAGAAAGAGAGTTCGCCCTTGAAAAGTCTGGTCTCCGTTCGTGATATACAGTTGGATAATATCCGAGTGCGGTATGAAGATTACGAGGCGCACCTGAAGCATGCCAAGATGGACCTTCATCATCTCAGCGAGGAGTCTCTGGATGCACAGATAACCGAGATGGCAGCGGTAGTCCGTCCTGCGGAACCTTCTCTGAAAGGTAGAAAAGATTTTGAGATAAATTCCCTCCATGCGCACCTCATACTCAACGATACGGTGCTGCAAATGCCGACGCTCACTGCACGGTTGCCTCAGTCGAGTATTGATTTAAGCGGTGTGGAGGTTCGTTTCCCTCAGGGGGACACCCTCTATCTGAGCCGCTCCGCGCATGATATCTTGTTTAAGTTGCAATTACATGAAGCGCAGTTGGTACCTTCTGATCTGGCGTTGTTCATGCCCCGGATAGCCCAGTTGAACAAACAGGTAGCGCTGCGCGGAGAATTAGGCGGCACGCTGGACTCGCTCTTTTTCAACGACATTGCGGTACATTATGACGAGCAAACGGTACTGGAGGGAAATGTCAGCGCCCTCGGTTTGCCGAATCTGGAGAATCCGTACCTTATGGCTAATCTAACGGAACTTCAGACCAATGCCGCACGAATGCAGGATTTTCTATCCCGACTTTATGGCAGACCTATACAATTGCCCAAGGAGTTACATCGGTTAGGAGTAATTCATTACCGCGGTTTGGCAGAAGGCAGACTTCACAACCTGACACTCCATGGCGCTTTCCGCACGGCTTTAGGAACAATCACCACGGATGGTACTTTCAATGCCGATTCTCTTTTCCGTCATATGGATTACGACGCACAAGTGGTAGGACGTAAGTTCCAGTTAGGACGAATGATTGGTCATGCGCCGTTGCGCTCCGTGACACTGGACGTCCAATCGAAAGGAGAGATTATTGCCGGAGATTCCGTAAAAAAACCGGTTATCCGCGGAGATATCAAGGCGCACGTACGGAAACTGACATATAATGATTATACCTACAATGATTTGCATTTCGACGGACGCTATGAGCCGGGCCGTTATGCCGGGAAAAGCCGTATAGATGATCCGCATCTACAAGCTCGTTTTGACGGAGTAGTGGATGTACGAGATGTCAATCCTGAGATAAATTTTAACTTGAGATGTAATCATTTCGATGCAGAGCCGTTAGGGCTAAATGGGCTGGGCGGCACGCTGCGTACACGTTTTGCCGTAGCGGTGAATATGAAAGGCTCGGAGGCTGACCGTGTGAGCGGCAGCATGATACTGGATTCGCTCTTTATAGCTACTAAATATGATTCCATCCAGATGAACCAGCTGACGCTGTTGGCATCCGGTGAAGTAGGGCATAGCAAAGCCTTCACGTTGCGCTCGGATTATCTGACGGCGCAGTTAGATGGTATTTTCCGATATAAAGATATAGTGCCTGCATTCCAGGCAATGATGCATCATTATCTGCCGTCCGCAATAGAAGCGCCTGAAAAGGCGTGGTCTCCGGTGTCGTTTACGCTCCGGGCTGATGGTTACCGGTTAAGGGACATACAGCGTCTCTACACGGCTCCTATCACGCTCAGCGACCATCCTACTTTGATGGCACAAGTGCGGTTAGAGCAAGACGAAGAGCCTTCGGTTAATGCGCGCTTCTTTGCTCCCGGAGTTCGTGCCGGCGGTACTCCCGTCCATGATCTGACGCTTACACTCAATACCGTAGATACGCTCCGTCATACCGGAGCTGTCGGTTCCGGCTTGGCAATGAGCGTGTCCGCTGAGGCTATGCAGATGCAGACGATGCTCTCTGCCATGGCTTTTCATGATACGTTGCTAACCCATCTGACACTCCGCCAGCAAGCTCTGATAGACGAGATGCTCCCGGAGGGATGGCGTGAACTCAGTCCGAGGGAGTTGCAACGCGCGTTGAGTTCCGATCTGACTTTCCGCGAACGGCAGCATGCTTTGCTCACCGCCCAGCGTGCCGGTACGTACGGAGGAGACCTGAAACTGGTTACCCGTTTCTCGCGGTATAACAAGAAGCCCCTCATTGATTTTCACCTTATGCCGGGTACGCTGCTTTTGCGTGACTCGCTCTATACACTCTCGGAGAGCAGGATAACCTATTGCGCTGCGGACAAGAATGTCCAAGTGGATCACTTTAATTTCGAAGGAGGAGGTCAGCATCTGCGTGTACACGGTATTGCGTCCCCTCTTCCTACTGACACGCTTGAAGTGGATCTGCAGAAAATAGATGCGTCGTATGTGGTGCCGTTTATATTACCCGTGCAGACGATTATGTTCAACGGATTGCTCTCCGGGCGTGCCAATATCACCAGTGTATTGAAAAAGCCTCAGATAGATACCCGGATTCATGTTGACTCGATGGGACTGAACAACTGCTATTTCGGAGACGTAGAGGTGAAACTACAGATTACTGATTCTCTCGCTTTCCATGCGGATGTCTATCGTCCGGACAGAAAAGTGGTAGATTTGGACGGAAAGGCGCTTTTCGACGGCTCGGGAGTATGGGAGTTGGATATGGATGCCGACTCCGTACCTCTGGAGTTTATCAACCACTGGACAGTCAGTGTTCTTCAGGATTTGCGAGGGAATGCCACCGGTCATGTAGTGGTAGGCGGGCGGAAAGGATTGGTATATGTATTACTCAATGCGGCGGCGCAAGACGCCTCTTTCGGATTGCCATGGACAGGAGCCCGGTATGCTATAAAGGAGGATACCATCAAAATGGATACCACGTCAATCCTCTTCCCGGATGTCCACCTGACGGATGTGGAGGGAAACAGCGTAACGGTAGATGGCGGTATATATCATGACCAGTTCAAAGATTTCGTATTGGATTTGCATGTTCTTGCCAATAATGCGCTGGTGTTTGACAAAGAGCAGAAGGGGGAGATGTTGCAAGGACATGTCTATGCCAACGGCAAGGTGGATGTGACCGGCAGTGAAGATGATTTGAAGGTGATAGCAGACGCAGTCACTACCAGAAACTCGCGTTTCAGATTGAGTATCGATAATGTTTCTACCGCCAGCGCTTCCAACTTTATCCATTTTGTAGAGCATAAAGAAGAACAGAACGATACGGTAGGCGAGACCGATCTGGACAATATAGACAATGATCTGACGCTCGTTAATACGCCCCGTGTGCTTTCAACCCGCCGTGGGCGCTGTCTGCTTCAATTGGGTATAGAAGTAAATCCGCAGTTACTGTTCCAACTCGTATTGGGAGAGCGTAACGGCGATATGATACAAGCGCGCGGCAGCGGAGCTCTGAAGCTGACCTATGATACGGAGACGGGCGACACACGGCTCTTGGGCACATATGACATAGAGCGTGGCACGCTTTCCTATACAATCGCCAATGTCATCCGTAAAGAGTTTACCATCGGCGAAGGCTCCACTATCGTGTTCTCCGGCAATCCTTCTAATCCCGAACTGAACGTCACGGCTAAATACCGTGTGACCGCTAACTTGAAAGATTTGTTCGGCGACGAGATGGACCAGATATCTACTTCGCGGACGAGTATTCCGGTCCTGACATGTCTGCATCTGTCGGGATTACTGAATAACCCTACACTCTCGTTCTCATTGGAGTTCCCGCTGAGTGACCAGTCCATCCAGCAGCAGGTACGGCAAGTCATCAATACCGATGAGATGCTGATGCGTCAGGTGATATACCTGTTGGTATTCGGGCGCTTCTTTACTCCGGATTATATGTCCAATTCCCAGTACGCATCGCTAAACTCCACCTATTCGCTTCTATCGTCAACCGTAACGAGTCAGATAAACGCATGGCTCTCCCGTCTGACGAATATGTTAACGCTCGGTGTGGCAATCCGTTCCAACGGAGAAGGGGCTACGGCAAGTCAGGAATACGAAGCTCAATTCCAACTGCAACCGTTAGACAGGCTGATTATCAACGGTAATTTCGGCTACCGCTATAATGATATATCCAACCAGCCTTTCTTTGGTGATCTGGATGTAGAGGTGTTGCTCACGGAGGACGGGCAGTGGCGATTGAAAGGATACACCCATACCGTTGACAAGTATTCGCTCCGGCAGGCCGCTACTATAGAAGGTGTAGGCTTTATGTGGAAGAAAGATTTCAATTGGCCTTCCCGTAAAAAGAAAGCGAAAAAGGATAGCACAGATGTTAATGCGGGTTCCGCAAAGCCATAATAAAAGCAACGCCTGATGACGTTGCTTTTATTTATATCAACCATGCATGGTTGATGCTGTTAGTGCTTCTCGGGGCGCGGTCCTCTGCGCTCAGGACGGGGACCTCTGTCGAGGCGTGCACCGTCACGGTCGCCGCGCGGCGCGCGTGCAGGACGCTCGGGCTCTACATAGCCTTCGGGTTTCTCCTTCAGCGCTTTGGCAGAGAGGCGGAACTTACCGGTCTTCGGGTCAATCTCCAGCAGTTTGATGCGGATGTGATCGCCCTCTTTGATTCCTGTCTCTTCCATCGTCTCGTAGCGTTTCCAGTCAATCTCGCTGATATGCAGCAGACCTTCCTTACCCGGCATGAACTCTACGAAGCAGCCGTACGGCATAAGCGATTTGACAACAGAGTCATACTCTTCGCCAACCTCCGGCAGAGCTACGATAGCCTTAATCTTAGCTATAGCGGCAGCCATCTGTTCGCCGTTGTTGGATGCTACCTCTACCTTACCGCCCTTCTCATCTTCGTCAATGGAGATGACAGCGCCGGTCTCAGCCTGAATACCCTGGATAATCTTTCCGCCCGGGCCAATGACCGCACCAATCATATCTTTCGGGATATAGAACGAAGTGATACGCGGAGCGTGCGGTTTGAGGTCAGCACGCGGAGCCGGCATGCACTCCAGAATCTTACCGAGGATGTACATACGTGCCTCATGCGCCTGTGCCAGTGCGTTCTCTAATATCTCATAGCTCAGACCATCTACCTTGATATCCATCTGGCAAGCGGTCAGACCATCTTTGGTACCGGTGGTCTTGAAGTCCATGTCGCCCAAGTGGTCCTCGTCACCGAGGATGTCGGAGAGGATGGCGTAGTTCTTACCCTGGTTCTCAGAGATCAGACCCATAGCGATACCGGAAACGGGTTTCTTCATTGGCACTCCTGCGTCCATGAGGGCGAGGGTACCTGCACAGACGGTTGCCATAGAGGAAGAACCGTTGGACTCGAGGATGTCAGAAACGACACGTACGGTATAAGGGAAGTCTTCCGGAATCATGTTCTTGAGTGCGCGGCAAGCGAGGTTACCGTGACCTATCTCGCGACGACCTACACCACGTTGTGCTTTTGCCTCACCGGTAGAGAACGGCGGGAAGTTATAGTGGAGCAGGAACTTCATATAGCCGCGCTCCAACACATCGTCGACGAGCTTCTCATC
>DEIW01000042.1:14406-48438 GCA_002352705.1 Bacteroidales bacterium UBA2764
GAGAGCGACTGTGTCTCACCGCGGGTGAAGATAGAGGAACCGTGAGGGCCGGGCAGGTAACCTACCTCGCACCAGATCGGACGAATCTCCGTGGTCTTACGGCCATCGAGACGCTTGCCCTCATCGAGCACAGCACGACGCATTGCCTCTTTCTCTACATCATGATAGTAACGATCTACGAGTGCAGCTACCTCATCGATGTCGATGCCGAGAGCCTCTGCTCGTGCAGCCATGTAATCTGCTTTCTCGGTCTTGAAGTCCTCGCAAATCTGGCTGAACATCTCCTCGCGGTGGTGCTTGTCAGTGTCAGCAGCGGTAGCCTGTGCATAAGCACGTGCGTACGAGTAGTCGTGTACAGCCTGCTTCAGCTCATCGTCGTTCACCTCATGGCAGTACTCGCGTTTGGTCTCCTTGCCGTACGCCTTCATCATCTCGTTGATAGCCAGACACTGCGGTTTGATAGCCTCATGTGCAGCCTTGATAGCCTCCAGCATAACGGACTCCGGCACTTCCTTCATCTCGCCCTCCACCATCATGATGTTGTCATAAGTAGCTGCTACCATGAGTTCGAGGTCAGCATGCTCGCATTGTTCGAAAGTCGGGTTGATGACCATCTTGCCATCTACGCGTGCAACGCGTACCTCGCTCACGGGACCCTCGAAGGGGATGTCTGAACAAGCGAGTGCCGCACCGGCAGCGAGACCTGCGATAGACTCCGGCATGTCGATGCCGTCCGCTGAATACATGGTTACGTTCACGAAAGTCTCAGCGTGGTAGTTAGACGGGAAGAGAGGACGAAGGGCACGGTCAATCAGACGTGCAATCAGAATCTCATAATCCGAAGCTTTACCCTCGCGGCGGGTGAATCCGCCCGGGAAGCGTCCTGCGGACGCAAATTTCTCTTTGTACTCTACGGTCAAAGGCATAAAATCCGTGCCAGGAACCGCATCTTTGGCGGAGCAGACAGTAGCCAGAATCATCGTGTTGCCGAGCGTAGCCATCACAGCTCCGTCGGCTTGTTTGGCGAGCTTGCCTGTCTCCAGTTTGATTACTCGTCCATCGGGGAGAGCAATCTCTTTTGTTACAATATTCATCAATTTTTTTCAATTTAGGCCGCCGTTTGCGACCGGTTAATATATAGACCCACAAAAAGTCGTGCAAAGGTACTGCTTTTTTTTGACATATGCAAGTAAAAAAGCAAAAAAGATCAGTCTTTCGTTTCCTCCTTTGTTTCTTCGTCATGGGCACTCATGTTCTTGATAAACAAGTTTACAAGGTGTTTTGTGACGAAGGTATGGCGCACAGCATGCCGAACTTTATCCGCGGTAGCGGACCCTCCGTTTTCGCCAGCAGATATTTTCTCCGCTTCAGCGACTTGTTGTTCACGAAGGTCAATTTTTGCCCGTACTTTTTCGGGCGCATGCTTATAGAGGAACTGATAGCATGGCATAGCCGCTTTGATGATGTATGGTGTCAAGAAAGTGGTAACGACACTGGAAGCGACGATGATGGGGTATAGTGCAGGGTCGGTTACGCCCAGTTTGTTACCCAAAGCGGCGATGATGAACGAGAACTCTCCAATCTGCACATACGAGAAACCGGTCATCATGGAGTCCCGAAGCGTCTCTCCTCCCCACCAGCAACCTAAGGTTCCGAAGATAATCATACCTACGATGACCACCACGCAAACATTTAAGATAGCAGGCCAGTATTCCACCAGCGAAGCCGGATTAATCATCATACCAACCGAGACGAAGAATATAGCAGCGAAGACGTTTTTCAGCGGAGTCATGAGTTTCTCAATGCGGTGCGACTCCGTAGTCTCCGCCAGGATAGTACCCATCACAAAAGCCCCCAGCGCACTGCTGAAACCGGCTTCCTCGGCTGTTAAAACCATACCGAGGCACAGACCTAAAGAGATGATAATCAGCGTCTCGTCGTTGAGGTATGGTTTGAGTTTGCGCATCAGTGTAGGGATTACCAGAATCCCCAACACAAACCATATAACCAATGTAACCGCTAAAACAAGCACTTTGTCGAGCAGTTCTGCTCCTTCAAACTGGTTCTTGATAGCTATACTGGAAAGCAAGACCATCAGTACTACAGCCACAACATCCTCGATGATGAGAATACTTGTAGCGCCTTTGACAAACCGCTCCTTGTTCAGCCCCGCTTCGTCGATAGCTTTCATAACGATGGTGGTACTTGACATGCAGAGCATGCCCGCCAAGAAGAGAGAGTTCATCATGTTCAGACCGGCTAAATATCCTACGCTGTATCCTAAAAGCATCATACCGATGATGATAGTGGCTCCGCCGATAGCTGCCACTTTTCCGCTCTGAAGCAGGTTCTTAATACGGAACTCCAAGCCGATACAGAAGAGCACAAAGAGCACACCGATGTTGCCCCATGCTTCCACGTTCTCCGCATTGTTGATAAAACTTTCCCCAAAGAAATAGGGACCTACAATTACTCCGGCAACGATGTAGCCCAATACAACAGGCTGTTTCAACAGCTTAAAAAGCAGACTGACGACTCCGGCGGTAATCATCAAAATGTATAAATCATGTACCATGTTGATATGAATTTTTTATGCAAACTAAATCAGAGCAGCACAATCTCCACTCGTCGGTTCAACTGGCGGTTCTCTTCCGATGAATTGGGCAGTATAGGGTCCCGTTCTCCGCGGCCCTCAATCTCTATGCGTGATGATACGATGCCTCTCTCCACCATAGCTTTTTTGACCTCGCGGCATCTTCCCTCGGATAGCGCCTGATTGGATCTGTCCGAACCGATATTGTCGGTGTGCCCTACAATCCGGATTTTCTGTTTCGGACGGGATTTCAGGTATTGATATAACTCGTTCAGCGCCGGTTCCGAGGAAGCAAGGATACGTGTCTTGCCGGTTGCAAAATAGATATTATGCAGCACAAACGATTTGACTTCTCTCGGGGTCATGACAACGCCTTTGAAGTTCTCCGGCTTAACGATGGTATCGAAGTACGGGAAATAATCCACGGCAGTTGCCTCCACCGTATAATATGGCATGCGGTCGTCCAAAAGGACCGCGATCAGGGAATGGACACTGTCAGAGGTTGTTTGCAGAACCCGTTGCCGGTCAGCCTTCCGTACGATGAGATTGGCTACCACCGGTCTTCCTGTCAAAGAGTCCGTAACCGTGAAAGTGAGTCTCGTCTCCGGGTAGAGCGAGATAGCAATACTATCTTCATCCTTATGATGATCCAAAAAAACGGTGTCAGAAGGGAAGTATCCTAATCTGGCGGCATGAATCCAATATCTGGCAGCGGGAATAGCTTTCGAAACTCTGGCACGCTTTGAGTCCGTAGCTTTATTGATGATAGGTTTTTTATTCGGGCGCGCGTTTACATTCTGGGCTGTGATATGTGTAGCGGACAGTTTCTCTCCGGAACGCAGGTCAAAGGTGTAAACGTAAAGCAGCGGTTTTCCTTCCTTCATGCGTTTTTTCTTAGCCGCTTTGGCTTTAGCCGCTCTTTTTTTCGCCGCCTTCCGTTTCGCCGCCTCCCGTTTGCGCATCTGTATCTCCTTGGCTTTGGCTCGTTTCTGTTGCGGGGTGAGGGCATACAAATCAGAGCCTCCTATCAGAAGGGCCAGCATACATAATAATATGGATATACGCGCGCGCATATTCTTTTTAAATAACAGGAGGACAGTCTCGGGACTGTCCTCCTGTGTGGTCCCACTTGGGCTTGAACCAAGGACCCCCTGATTATGAGTCAGGTGCTACTAACCAACTGAGCTATAGGACCGTACCCTGTATGTATTATTTTGTATTATCGGCTTTGACGGGCTCTGTTATAGATAACGAGGCCTTCGTCTTTGGTAATACGCATTTCTTTCTGTGTCAGTTCCGGAATGATCAGTTCAGTACCGGGCAGAAGGGCATTCGGGTTCTTAATCTTATCCATGTTAGCGACGTAGATATAAACCCAGCAATACGTATTGTTGTAATATTGGCGTGCAAGTCTTGCGAGAGTAGTGGATTTATCCGTTACAATCGTTTCGCTTGTGCGTTGCTTGTATTCATTTTTCTTCTCGGGGCGTGCGCTTTCAGAGAGGGGAACAGTCTTTATTGCCGGTTCATCTTCCACGCGCTCAGCACGCTTGCCCTCCAGTTCGGCTTTCAGGCGGTCGAATGTCTCTTTGTCCACGAGTCGGATAGCAGCTCGTCTATTCGGCGCATAGGAGCCCTGGCTGCGGCGTCCGACAACTTTACCCATACCGGCAGCGAAGACGTGGTCTTGCGGTAATCCGTATTCAGCCAACAACTCATCCTCGACCGTGTCCGCGCGTTTGTCGCCCAAAGCGTAGTTCAGACTGGAAGAACCCGTGTTGTCGCAATAACCGATGACAACAGCGTACAACTCCTCGTCCTCCTGCATCCGGTCAGCCACCTGTTGGATAGTAACCAATGCTTTCTCGTCCAGGTTCGACTTGCCGTTATTGAAGTAAACATAGTAGTATTGCGGGTTCTCATGCTCGACAACGGATGCCGCGGAAGCCGTAGCCATCTGCTCAATCGTCTCGCGGATGATAATCGAGTCATGCTTGATGATAATCGTGTCGTGGAGTTTGGAGAAATCCGGTTTGTCCCACTCGTCCGTGCTGACGAGGTTACGAACGTGCGTTTTCGAAACCGCCATGAGTTTGAATCGCATGTTCAGCGTCACGTCAAAAATACCATCGTTGTTCTTCGACGCCACAGCCGGTATACCTGCATAACCACGTCCGTCAATTCGGTCGTGCATGAAGTAGTCGTATGAAGCGCGAACACCGAGCGCGATAGTACGGTTGAGGTTGAACTCCACGTTTACACCCGCTTTGAGGAAGAATGCTCCGTGGTACTCATTCTGCTTATCCGGTCCTACTTCGTTGTTCTCGTTGATGTAGGTAGCCGTAGCTCCACGTTTGTGCGTCGGATCGTTTGTGGGGTCATCATGATACATCTTGTTGTTCTTATAGAAAGCATATCCGGCTCCGAAGAGGGGCTGAATATTCACGATTTTGCGTTTTGCTTTCGGAAAGAACAGGTTTACAAGATCCATGGATACATATGCCCCGATCTGATGCATATGACCATTTAGGAGCGTGTCGGCATTCATGGCCCCCGGTTTTCCGGTTACCGTGTACATATCGTACATGTACCCCACGCCCAAACTCCATACCGGCGTGAAGGAATACTCAATATCCAATCCACCGTTCGGGATAGCAACATTGTGCTTCATTTCCGACTCAAAGTCGCCGTCAAAAGCGTTGAATCCGACATGGGGAATCAAAGACCAATGAGAGAGGTCCTTTGCGACGTTCTCATTCTCATCAACTTTGTAGGGGTGTGCACCCTTTACCTTTTCCTCCGTATTCTGCGCCATAATGGCTACGGAAAAGAACAGAAACGGTAGTATCAATAAGCTTTTCTTCATGATAGAAAAGAGGTGTTTGTTCCATTTTTCACAATTCAGGGTGCAAAGGTACTACTTTTTTTTGATATGACCAAATATTTTAAGAAAAAAATTAATTTTTTATAGTAAGTATTGCGTATATGGAAAATTTTCTGTAAATTTGCAGTCGATTTATGAAGGGGTCCAAAGCGTATGTCAGGCGCAAGCGGGATTGATAGTCGATAAGCCGCGTTTAATACCGAGAATCACGCACTTATCACGCACTAAATTTCGGGGAAAGAAAGAAGGAAATCGGACATTTCGGGGGTAGAAAACCGTCGGTCGAAATGCGAGTGCAAAGATACGAAAAAAAATTGATATATGCAAATTTTTCGGAAAAAATCGGGAAAGAAAAACAGGTAAAGGGGAGAGGAAAATTGAGAATTGAGAATTGAGAATTGAGAATTGAGAATTGAGAATTGAGAATTGAAAATTTAAAAATAACAAATATATAGCATTATGGACATTTTAAATCAAATGATTGCACGCGCGAAGGCTAATCCTCAGCGTATTGTGTTGCCGGAAGGCGATGAACCGAGAACATTGGAAGCTGCCAATATCCTGTTGAAAGACAAGATTGCGCAGCTTATTTTGATTGGTGACCCAGAGAAAATCAAGGGCATGGCAGCCGAGAAGGGATATGAGTATATCAAGGAGGCAAAGATTGTTGATCCTCTCCGTGATCCGAAGATGCCGGAGTATGCGAAGCTGCTGTTCGAACTGCGCAAGGCAAAAGGGATGACAGAGGAAGAGGCTGTAAAGAAAGCGCAAGATCCGCTGTATTTAGGTTGCCTGATGATCAAGGCAGGTGACGCAGACGGCGAGTTGGCAGGTGCCCGCGGTACGACGGCAGATACCATCCGTCCCGCCTTCCAGATATTGAAGACCAAACCGGGTTGCTCGATTGTAAGCGGTGCGTTCCTGATGTTCACCCCTGCCAAGCAGTTGGGCGAGAACGGTTTCCTGCTGTTCGCAGACTGTGCGGTCAACCCGAATCCCGACGCCAAGCAGTTGGCGGAGATTGCTATCTCGACGGCAGAGACGGCCCGCGCTATTGCAGGCATCGAGCCGCGCGTAGCGATGCTGAGCTTCAGCACGAAAGGCAGTGCAAAGCATGAGTTGGTGGACAAAGTAGCGGAGGCGACAAAGCTGGCTAAAGAGATGGCACCGGGTCTGGCATTGGACGGCGAGTTACAGGCTGACGCCGCACTGATTGAGAGCGTGGCCAAGACCAAAGCTCCGGGTAGTGCAGTAGCCGGTAAGGCAAATGTGCTTGTGTTCCCGGATTTGCAGGCAGGTAACATCGGCTACAAACTCGTTGAGCGCTTCAGCGGTGCTGATGCGGTAGGTCCGATTTTGCAAGGTATAGCTGCTCCGGTGAACGACCTGAGCCGCGGATGCAAGGTGCAGGATATTGTACAGATGGTAGTAATCACAGCAAATCAAGCGATTAAGTAATTGAGAATTGAGAATTGAGAATTCAGTCAATTGAGAATTCAGTCAATTGAGAATTATGGCAAAGGGAGAAGAAAATGTCATTGCAACTAAATCAAAGTTATTTGCACTACGTGTAATTAATCTGTACAAATATCTTGTTGACAAAAACGAATACGTTCTCTCCAAACAAATCCTTCGCTCCGGAACATCTGTAGGAGCAAATTGCCGTGAGTCTCGCAATGCTCAAAGTCTCCCTGATTTTGTTAACAAATTAAACATCGCATTAAAAGAAGCTGACGAAACTGCGTATTGGTTAGAATTATTGAAAGAAGGAAGTTTTATAGATGAACAAAGTTATACGTCTATCTATAATGATTGCGACGAACTTATAAAACTACTTACATCAATAATAAAAACCAGCAAGAGGAGAATTGAGGATTGAGAATTGAGAATTTATTCGATTGAGAATTTATTAATCATTTTAATATTATGAAGATATTAGTATTGAACTGCGGAAGCAGTAGTATCAAATACAAGCTCTTTGAGATGGAGAGCAAGCAGGTGATGGCACAAGGCGGCATTGAGAAAATCGGTCTGCCAGATTCGTTCCTGCTGGTCAAACTGCCGAACGGCGAGAAAGTGAAATTCGAGAAACCGATGCCGGAACACACTGTAGGTATCGAGCTGATTTTAGAGAAACTGGTGGACCCGCAGATCGGTTGTATCAAAGACCTGAAGGAAATCAACGCCGTAGGTCACCGCGTAGTGCATGGCGGCGAGAAATTCAACAAGTCGGTTCTCATTACTCCGGAGGTTAAGAAACAGATTATCGAGTGTATCGACCTGGCTCCGCTGCATAACCCCGCTAACCTGAAGGGTATTGATGCGATAGAGAAGATTTTGCCGGGCGTACCGCAGGTGGCAGTCTTCGACACCGCTTTCCATCAGACGATGCCGGATTACGCGTACATGTACGCGCTTCCTTATGAATTATATGAGAAATATGCGATCCGCCGTTACGGATTCCACGGCACGAGTCACCGCTACGTGAGCGCACGTGTATGCGAGTTCCTCGGCGTAGATCCGAAGGGCAAGAAGATCGTTACCGCACATATCGGCGGCGGCGGCAGTTGCACAGCGGTCATGGACGGCAAGAGCGTTGATACCTCGATGGGTCTGACCCCGGTAGAAGGTCTCGTCATGGGTACCCGCGCCGGCGACCTCGATCTCGGTGCTGCTACCTTCATCATGGATAAGGAGCATCTGGACACCGCAGCCTTCAATAACCTCGTGAACAAGAAATCCGGTCTGCTCGGTATCAGTGGTGTATCCAGCGACTGCCGTGATATTGAAGCAGCGATCAAAGAAGGCAACAAACGCGCCGACCTCGCCCGCAAGATGTTCATCTACCGTCTGAAGAAATACATCGGAGCCTATGCAGCAGCGATGAACGGCATTGATATTCTGGTATTTACAGCCGGTATTGGTGAGAACGATCCGTATATCCGCGCAGAGGTAATGAAAGGTCTGTCGTTCCTCGGCATCGAGTTGGACGAAGAGGCTAACAACGTACGCGGCGAGGAGCGCATCATCTCGAAGAAGGGTTCGAAGGTAACCGTTTGTCTGATTCCGACAGACGAGGAGCTGATGATTGCAAGCGATACTATGGCGCTCATTTGATTTACCATTTGGTCATTTACAATATGTTCATTTATTTGGACATTTAGTAATTTAGACATTTTACCATAGAAAGACACACAACAATAATAATGAACAAACCAATTATTTATCAACTCTTCCCGCGTCTGTTCGGAAATTACAATGAGACACGCAAACGTTACGGGACAAAGGAAGAGAATGGTTGCGGGCGGTTTGTCGATATCAACGAGCGTGCGCTCAAGTCAATAGCAGATTTGGGCGCTACGCATGTTTGGTATACAGGCGTCATCCGCCATGCAACCGCACAATACAACCACCCTGCCATCACTAAAGGAATGGCAGGTTCGCCTTATGCCATCACCGATTATTATGATGTGGACCCCGATCTCGCCAAGAATGAAGCGAAACGCATGCAGGAGTTTGAGGCGTTGGTGAAACGGACCCATGATGCCGGTCTTGGTGTGCTGATAGATTTCGTGCCGAACCACGTCAGCCGCGAATATAAGAGTCTTTGCAAACCCGCCGGAGTGGTAGATCTGGGCGAGGGAGACCATCCCGAATGGGCATTCTCTCCGCTCAATAATTTCTATTACATGCCGGGTGAACGTTTTAGCATGGATAAGGATTTGCAGGGATACGAGGAGTTTCCCGCCAAGGTTACGGGTAACGACTGTTTCACCTCCCATCCGGGCGAGAACGACTGGTACGAGACCGTGAAACTGAACTACGGTGTTTTCTATCAGGGCGGAAGAGAGAAACAGTTCGACCCAATCCCCAACACATGGGTGAAGATGCGTGATATCCTGCTCTTCTGGGCTGGTAAAGGCATCGAAGGCGTGCGTGTGGATATGGCGGAGATGGTGCCTGTCGAGTTTTTCGCATGGGCTATCAAGGCAGTCCGCCGTAAGTACAAGAAATTCCTTTTCATCGGAGAGTGCTATGACCCGAACCAGTATGACGCTTATCTGTCCGCCGGATTTGATTATCTCTACGACAAGGTAGGCATGTACGATTATCTGCGTGGCGTCACGAGCAAAGGATGGCCGGCAGAGGGCATAACCCACCAATGGATGCAGCACGGTGACGAGCGGATAAAACATATGCTTTATTTTCTTGAGAACCATGACGAGCAACGTATCGCCAGCGGTTTCTTCTGCGGCAGCGGTCTATGTGCCGAACCGGCGATGATCGTAGCTGCTACGCTCAACCAGTGTCCTGTGATGATCTATTCCGGTCAGGAGTTAGGCGAGCGTGGCATGGATATGGAGGGTTTCTCCGGCATTGACGGCCGGACAAGCATCTTCGATTACTGGGGCGTCAAGAGCCTCCAGGCATGGGCTAACAAAGGAAAGTTCGACGGCGCGCATCTCAATGAGGCGCAACGCGAGATACGCGCTTTCTACCAGCGTCTGCTGACTCTGGCGCGCGAAGACAAAGCAATCCAGAAAGGCAAGATGTATGATATCACCTATGCCCAGGGCGAAGGGTTTGACAAACGCCAGCATTTTGCTTTCCTCCGCCATGTAGCCGGAGAGACATTATTGGTGGTTGTCAATTTCCATGACCGCGAGCAGCAAATCAGTCTGCGGATTCCTAATGATGCCTTTGTCTATCTGGGTCTGGAAGGCAAAGCCAAAGCCACGGCTACCGACCTGTTAGGGGGCACCAAGATGACGGTAGATTTTACTCCGGACAGTCGCATCAATATCACACTCCATGCCTGGAAAGGAATGGTGCTCAAAATCAGGTAGTACCTGAGTTTGCGTCATTTACCATTTTGTCATTTACTATTTTTTCATTTATTTAGACATTTAGTATTTTGGAAACAATTAGAGACATAATGCGCCTGGTGAGGTGGAGTAATCTGCTCTTCCTCGCCGCGCTGGTTTGGCTGATGGAGAAATGGGTAGCAGTACCGATACTGAACCAAGCCGCCTTCGGCGAGCAGTTGCCATGGTATATTCTCCTGTTGCTCATCGCTGCAACGGTGTGTATCGCAGCGGGCGGGTACGTCATCAATGATTATTTCGATGTCAAGATAGACCGCATCAACCGCCCGGACGAAGTAGTAGTGACGCGTACGGTATCCAAGCCTGCAGCGATGCGTCTGAGTCTCATCCTGAGCGGCGTGGGAATCGTCTTCGGAATAGCCGTGGCGGCGTATCTGCGCAGTATGACGATAGGTATTCTTTTTGTGTTGATACCCGGTCTGCTCTGGTTCTATTCCAGCAGTTACAAGCGGCTTTTCATGATAGGTAATGTCATCATCGCTTTGCTGGCAGGTCTGACGCCTATGTTGGTGGCGTTAGCCAATGTGGCACAACTGCAATTGCTCTATGCGTCCATCTTGCCCTATACCACCCTTGTCCGTGATCTGTATATGTGGCTGGGGGGATTTGCGCTCTTTGCTTTTCTGTTGACGTGGATACGTGAGATCATCAAAGACATGCAGGATCAGATGGGTGACCGCGAACTCGAGTGCCACTCCATGCCGGTGGTATGGGGCGACAAATGGACTAAAGTTTTCGTTACGGGTCTGATTGTTCTTACCCTTGCCGTGATAGGTCATCTATGGTATCATGTCCTGCCGTTTCCTATTGGTTGGACATCCCTCAGCACGCGTTATGTCTTTTTGGGCGTAGTCACTCCGATGCTGGGTGTTCTCTGGCTGCTATGGGCGGCAAAGATTCCGTCCGATTACAAAACATGCCAGCAACTCGTCAAGTTCACGATGCTGCTGGGCATGCTCTATAGTATCTGTATCGTTCGGGGTCTCTAACCCCCTATCCTCTAACTTCTCTTCTTACTTCAGCGCAATCACTTGTGCCTGCTGGTTATTCATTCCCGGCATGGTGCGTCCTACGCCCGCGTTGATATAAGTCGGGTCGCATACTACGTATTTGCGGTTCTTGTAGGTCAGATAATCGCCCCGCTCCTCTTTATTGAAAGCAACGGCGGATGCCAAGTGCCCCGGATAATACAGGAGCACAACGTCCAGTCCTACCAAGTCGCGCACCAGTCTGGAGAAGAGGATAGCGCGGTCCTCGCAGTCGCAGTAAGGATAATAGAGTGTCTCCTGGGCGAAGAAAGCGCGGTCGTGACCCCATACATCATCATCTACTTTGTAGGAGAAGGCCGTCTGAACCCAGTTCAACAAAATCTCCACAGCCTGGCGTTCCGTCATGCCGGCGATGGTTTTCTGGAGAGTCGGGTAGAGGGCGTTCTGAATGGATTTATCCAACGGAGTGTTGGCGTAAGCTGCCCAACGGGTGCGGTAGTCGCCCTTGTAGCACGCCTGTGGATAGGTATTGAAGAAATCAATCAGGTTCTTATTCACGCTGACGGATGCCGTAACGCCTTTCTTGGATGTCAGGGTGCGTTTGGGAGTCGGTTCACTGGTGAACTTCGGCAGTTTGGTAATCTGCATCGACAGCGATTTCTCTTTGTCGTATTTCGATTCGCAGATATGCATACTGGTGTTCTTGTCGCCGCTTACGATGTAGAATTTTGCGCCGTCGAGGGTGAAATATTTGAGTCCGTAGATGTCATACAGACTGGCTACGAGCAGTTGCAGTTTGCCGTTGCCGTTTCCGAGGCGGATCCGGTATCCGGATTGCACGAGCAGGAAAGCCTGTGCAAGGGTGGCGGTGTTGCCTTTGCCATACTGTTTCTCGCATGCGATGCGTAGCATGTTCAGGTACGCCCAGTCGCAAAGAGCGTTCGCCTTGCGTGCGTCAAGGGCCGTCTTCACAGTGATGTCATATTTGCTGTCGGACAGAGTCTTCCATCCGTCGGCGATGGCGTTCTCGTCGCTGCCGTTGAGCTTGAGGTTATCCGTCATCGGGAATCCGATGGTGATGAGTGCGCCGTAATAGGCTATTGACACACGTTTGAAAGGTTCCTCTTTGGGCTGTACGGGCGCGATAGGTTCGGGCGCCGGGGCCGGAGTAGGAATAACAATCACCTTCGGCTGTACGGCGATGGGGGCTGATTTCTGCTGCAGATCCTCCTGGGGTACAGGGATAGAGTGGATTTGCTCTTTCTTGATAGGATCCTCTTCTGCGGGCTGAGGCTCCGGGGTAGGGGATTCGTATATTACCGGCGGGATTTCTTTCTCCTTTTTGGGCTGCTCAGCTTCCTGTGCGGGGAACTCAGCCCATGAGCGGCGCATGAACTCTGCATACTCTTCGTTCACACGGCGTCGGAAGGCGTCAAACTCTGCCTGCCGATCGTTCTTGAACTGGTTAAACTGGTTTTGTTGCTTTTGTCTAAATTGCTCAAAAGCATCCGTCTGCGCTGCCATCGGCAGAGCCATCAGAACGGAGAAGAAAAACGCAATTCTTTTCATATCTTATGGATTTATTCTTTGACGAAATAGTAGGTGGAACGTTTGTTGGTCTCCGCCATGGAGATATTCAGGCTGTCAAACGCTTTGATGGTATAGATATGCGCAATGGGCACATCGCGGAAATCCATCGTCGAGTACTCATACAGGGTGTCGTTCGATTTTGTCCATCGAAACCATCCGTTGCCGTGAAAACTCAAGTCTTCCTCGAAGACCTCGTCACTCTCGTCCCATTCTTTCCCCCAATAATGGCCTTCGCCGTCATCGTCATCGTAATACACCTTGTACCAACCGTGGTTGTCCATGTTCTTCCATTTGCCTACCATCAACGGGTCGGCGGGTGGCATTTCGCCTACAAAATAGGTGACGATATTGGTGCTGTGTTCGTTCTCTATCTCTTCTCCTTCGGGAGACTCTTCATTTTTCTGGACGGGTGGCTCGCCGGTCTCCTCGTTGTGCCTCAACCACAAGGCAGCTCCGACGGCAGCCGCTACCATCGCGAGACAGATAAGGAGTGTGATTGTTTGTTTTTTCATACAGGGTTGTGATAATCGGCTGCAAATATACTGCTTTTTTTTTATTTATGCAAATATTTTTTGCGTATGTGCGAAAAAAATTATATGTTTCTGCCAATTAGCAGCTGTTTTGCAGTCATTTACGTTACCACTCCGCTATCATCCTGAACGTTGTAGATGTATTTGAGGACTATTTTTAGTGTTGTATTTGTTGTTTAATGATTTGCGAGATTTTGGGAGAGATGGTTTTGTATGCATCACGTGCAGCTTTCTCAAAACTCTGTGTGTGTCCGCCCTTCTCGCTGATTTCGTTCTCGTAAATCCGTTGGCCGGTTGCCGTTTTTTCTACCGCGATATTGGCATCCACATATACGAAATAGGTACTCATACTGCCGAAATCCGCTTTGTTATGTTCCCGAGCCTGCGCAGTAACATAGACCGCCCAGTCTGCTTGGGTAGCGTTGTTCACAAACGTGCAACCGAGTTTGGATAACTCGCCTTGAATCTCTGCTTTGAGAGTGGGGTAGTTGGCGGCAAACAACTTGGCATTGCAATTGAGATAGATGTTTATACCGTTTTTGAGCTCTGCAGCCATGCGGGTATATCGTTGCGTAAACTGTTTGGTCTCCGCCAATTGTAAACTCTCCGCATCCGCAGTCGGGTCAACAGCTATCAGAATACGCTGCGCTTGTTCCAACTCTTGGAAAATAGGAACTACTTTCTTAATGCTTTCCCGTGCTTGCATTTTCTGACCTTGGCTAATCATCTCGTTAACTTGATCCAATGCGGTCTCTATTTTGGTAAGACTAACCGTAATCTTCTTCTCCATCTGCCGGATGAGGGTGGATTTCTTGACGTATGCAAATGCGGCTATTTCATTGCTGCTGGGGTTCTTCCATGCTTCTACTTGCAGTCCGGGAATCTCCAAATCCACCTTGGTTGTGATACGGCTATCCATGGTCTCGCGAATACTCTCAGCCCATGCATCCAAAGTTTCCATGCTTTCGGTGTGAGAATGGAGAGTAGTCTCGCTTTGTACGTGCGTGTTGATGGTGCTTAACGCTTCTACACGTGCGGCACTTTTCAAGCGCTCCATGGCTTTACCGGTATTCTCTCCATTACGTACTTCTCCTAAAGCAATACCGGTAAAATACGAATCTTTGGGATAATTCGTACTCCGCGAAGCGTCATCGTACCAATTGGGTTTTTGTGCTACCGCCGTCAGCGATAATGCAGAGAGCAAAAGGATTAATATTTTTTTCATCTGATATATAGTTTTGTTTTTATAAACATTGTCCATTTCTCCGGCATGTCATGCCGGTGTCCACAACCACTATCCTATTGCTTTTACTCACGGGAGGAGTACAACGCGGAAGCCAATGAAGTTTCTGCGGCTGCTTGGTGAATCTCCAAGTCGCTCCGACACGCGGCAACAGCATGTAGCTCCAGAATACCAACTGCCACCTCGATGCACGCGCTCATCGTATGAAGGGTCTATAGGATTATTGACATTATAACAGTTGTCATAGCTATACCAGTCCTTACACCATTCCCTAACATTGCCAGACATATCATATATTCCTAATTCATTCATTTTTTTTGTCCCACATTGATGTGCACTATGATTACTATTTTCACGTGTCCAAGCGACTTCATCAGGCAAATTACTACCACTATATTTTGTTCGTGTTGATTTATCACCTCCTCGAGCAGCGTACTCCCATTGTGCTTCTGTCGGTAACGTATAAGTCTTTCCCGTTTTATTGCTTAGTATGCTGCAAAATTCTGTTGCTTCTTCCCAACTGATAAAATACATTGGGTAGTCTACCCCCACCCCATTGGTGTTTTTGTTGTTAGCATCGACAGCTTTGGACGATTGCTGATAAATAGAAGTACCCATCACTTTCTCCCATTGAGACTGCGTGACTTCCAACATTCCAATATAGAAACCATCCATTTTTACATGACACACATTCTTCTCGTTGCTCCAACAATCATCTCCCTGCTCACTCGTGCATCCCATCATAAACTCTCCGCCTTCGACCCAAATCATCTTCATGTTGATGCCCCATGCATCTTCCGTAAAGTCATAGTTGACAGGTTGGCGTGGGAAAATGCCACTATTCTCTATATGTGACTTAACAAGAGAACCAGATATTTCACCTAGCATTTCCTTCGCTAATTGACCACATGCTATAGGTAGTGTACTATAATCTTCATTCTTAACATTCACATATTGTGTAGCAGGGTTGGTCATTTGACCAGTCTCTACATTAACTAAATAAGCCTCGATATATAGTTGTGTTCCATATTTCGTGATAGACGAAATACAAATGTACTGCGCACTTGTCATCACACCGATTTTCTTACGTTGCGCATCATCCACCATACCTGATTGTTGGAAACCCATCTCATTCAGCATAGCATCTATATCCATACGTGTTAAAACTTGGAAGTTAGATTGCCAGCCCAATGCTTTACGCAACTCTCCGCGCACCATACTTACTTCCATTGCATTACATGCAGTAGAACCGGGTACTGTCAATGGTTGAAGCAAGGCTATTTGGGCTTCTTCTGCTATAATAGTCATAGTAAATGCCGAGAGCAATATAATTAATAGTTTTTTCACTGCTGTTTTTCCAATAGTTGTTTTGCAAGAGATTTACAGACCTTTTGTATTTTCTTCAGCTTCAATTTGCATTGCTCATTGGCATATGCAAACGCAAGGGCAGACTCTACATCCAGGATTTTGCAGGAAATAAAACAGGAATCTCCTATGGGGCAAACTTCTATAATAAGTATGCATTGTCCACCGGTTTCTACCGGTTCCCACTCCTCCGAATTAACCAGCGCTTCTGTTAGTGAAGTTTTCAAGACATTAGCAATCGCTGCATCATCGCATTTCGGTTGCTGAATAGTGATTGTTTTCTTCTCTTGCGCTACCATAGCCAGCGAGAGGGCTGAAAGCAAAAAGATTAATATTTTTTTCATATGTTGCAAATATCGATTGTTTATTTAACAAGACGGATAGGTCGACCACCTTCACGGAGATTATCATTGATAAATATATCCCTCGAACTAAAACCAATACCCCATGCATAAAGTGAACTCTTTGGTGTTGCAGACCAATAGTACCCATTCGTCCCTATACCTTTCACTATGCCATTGCCATAACGATAACCTGAAGCAGGTAGGAAAATGTATCTCCTACTTGGTCCTGTCACATTATAGCCATCGCCCGTCCATGTCCACTGACAAGAATTTTTCAATTCTTCCCACTGCTCTTTAGTCGGCAAATTACTTCTAAAAAGAGATATTGCTTGTTCGTATGTAAAGAAATCCCCTTCTTCATTTTCTGTTTTCCATAAGGTTCTACTTGGGAGACCTAAATCCACATAGTCTGAAGAGATATGGCTTTTAGTCATTGAGGTTTTCGGTGAGGATAAACTAAATAGTGACGCCGCCATCTCCCTACATTTATTTTTTACAGATTCCGGTTTGAGTTCCATATAATCATCTACGGACTTATCATATTTGCCTGTTGTGACATTTAGAATCTTAATTATTGCCGACAAATATCCTTCATATGCACTCACCTCAGATACTAATACATAATCAACACCGGCTAGCTCACCCATCTTCTTAATTTGGGAATCATTTACGGCACCGGTTCTTTGAAATGCTTGTTCTTTCTGAATCTGGTCAAAAGCTGAACGGTCATATGCTTCATATTCATTAGACGTTGTTACCGCTGATTCCATAGCTCCGCGCACCATTTGTCGGAAGAATACATTGACGCTATTGTCCCGACAAATAGGATCAAGCACCGCAACTGTTTTTTTGTTCTGCGCGACCACCGTTAGCGAGAGTGCCGAGAGCAAAATGATTAATAGTTTTTTCATAATTCGTTCGTTATTAAGGAATGCATACAACACGGAATCCAAGATTTCTATGACGCATGTATGGATCATCTGCATCTCGATGGGTGACGCGGCAATTGGACGCGTAAATACCCCAGCCACCACCGCGATTTACACGAAGATCTCCATAGGGGGCACCTGTTGGGTTGTTAGAATCAGAAACTCGATAAGTATCTTCATACCAGTCTTTACACCACTCACCTACATTACCGGACATGTCATATAAACCAATGGAATTTGGGCGTTTAGTTCCGCATGGGTGCGTTTCATGATTACTATTGTCTTCATACCACGCAACAGCATCAATGACATTACTACCGGCATATCTGGTTCCATCCGGATTATTTCCTCCGCGCGCAGCGAATTCCCATTGCGCTTCTGTCGGTAATGTGTATATTTTCCCTGTCTTTTGGGATAGTTTTTGGCAAAATTCCATTGCCTCTTCCCATGTGACACAATATATAGGATAATTAGAACCAATCCCTCGACTTGGTTGAGTATTAGGTTGGTAATATTGCAGAATATTATATCTACTATACTCTTGATAATTCCATCTATCCCACAATTTATAGATGGTTGTGCCCATTACTTTTTCCCACTGCGATTGTGTTACTTCTATTTCTCCTATATAGAATCCATCTACAAATGTGCGGCGCAGAGTTTGTTCATCGTTTGTGCATTCTCCACCTAATTCAGAAGTGCATCCCATCATAAATTCTCCCCCTTCAACCCAAATCATTTTCATGTTAATATCCCAAGCATCCTCTGTGTATTCATGATTTTTGGATTTGATGTTTGCTTGAGAACGCTGATGAGGGAGAGTTTCAACAGACTTGTCGCCTAATAGCTCCTTTGCCAGTGCTTGACATGCTGGAAACATATTTGCTAATTTACCATTAGTTAGCTCTCCATACTGAGAAGCGGGACTAAGCATACGTCCGCTTTCGACATGTACCAAGTAAGCCTCTATATAGAATTCTGTATTCGATTTTGTGATAGTTGAAACGCAAAGATAGTCCGCACCTGATATTTCTCCCAATTTTTTAATTTGCGCTTCATTAACCAAACCTGTCCGTTGGAAATTCTGTTCTTGCATCATCTGATCAATATCTGTGCGTGTGATTGCATCGTAACCAGCAAAGTTAACAATGGCCTTGCGTAATTCTCCGCGCACCATATTCTTTTCTAACGTAGTCACAGCTGTTGAACCTTCTCCTATTCGGGAAGGAAGTAAAGCTATGGTTTGCTGTGCCACTGCCGTCAGCGATAACGCTGAGAGCAAGATAATTAATAGTTTTCTCATTATATGATAGTGTGTCTTGTTTTAAACATAAATGTTATTTTTTATCAACTATATCTTGAACTAATCGCACATATGCTCTATATCCTATTCTTCTGCCTAATATAGGATGCACGCAAAATGTTTTAAAACCCATTAGACAATCTCCAATATCATAATCTCGTGCATGATGACTCCAATAATGTCCTACAGAGTATTCGTTCTCATTCTGTATTATTTTATTTGATACAATAAAGTAAGCCGCTGGAAGAAATATTGCTCCGGATTTTTCCAGTTGCTCCCATTCTCCAATAGTAAAAGCGTTCCGTTTGTAATTTCTTGATGCAGATGAACCCTCATCAATAATATAATAACTACCATTTGAAGAATTTTTTAACTCTCTGAATCCCATTTGGGATGCTGTTTTAAATCGTTTTGATCCTTGCAGATTCCAATCATCAGGCAGTATAATAAGCCCGTTTACACCATTTATATTGGCTGGAGCAAATAGGTCAAGGGCATTTTTACGATATAAGAACAGATATTCCCATTCATTAGGACAAAGTGTTCTCCATAAGTTTGGCACATTACCGCCATTAACTATTGGATATTGCCCCCAATCAAAAGCCGGCGAATCCTGTTCTTTTTTGTCGGAGCTATTTTTAGGTGCCCAGAACAAGAGATCATCCCATTCTCTTGTGGTAGCCATGTAATTTACATAATCGTATTGATGAGCAGCGAAACGTGCCGTATTGTTTGAGGTGTTGTATTGTAAATTACCTTGTGAAAAATAAACTCCTTTGTCTTGACCAATAGAAAATGGATGTTTTGAGAATTTCTTATTGATGACATTTTCCGTTGAATAATCTTCCTTTATTTTGTTTGTATTTGCTTTTGTAGATTGTGTATTACTCTCTAATCGGTCGTTAGGTTTGATATCAAAATTTAACAATTTACTAGCTAAATCAATACAGGAAAGTTGGAATATAGTGGGATCCGTTGACACATATTCCGGAACTGTGTTGTTGACTATTTTACTTGTTTCAACATCTATCAACTTCGCTGAAAGAATGATATTATTCTTATCATTTTTAATTTGTCCAACCTCTGCTACTAATATGTATTGTGTCCCTGTTATTTCTCCTATTTTTCTTATTTGTTGATCCGAGACGAGACCTGTTCGCTGAAAATTTAGTTCTTCTACTATTAGAGAGATATCTGTCCTATTAAATGCTTCATAGCCTGATGTATTTGATATTGCTGCGGATAAATTTTCTCGAAGCATAAACTTCAAGCCATCGTCAACATCGTTGTTTTTATCAATGACATCCAGGATTGCCACTTTCTTAACATCTTGTGCCACTGCCGTCAGCGATAATACCGAAAGCAAAAGGATTAATAGTTTTTTCATACTCTTCTTTATAATAAATAGTGCAACCGAGGGAGGTATCAGCCCCCTCGGCGCGAAAGTATAAAACAATTATAACTCTTGGAAATGATTTTTGAAATCCTTGTGGAACTCCTCAAAGCTTTCTTCTATCTTAGTTTGATTGTTTTTCTGTAAAGTATCATAAGCTGCTTTCAGTATACGCTCAGCACTCGCCTCAATACTGATATATGTCTTCATCATACGAACACCATTTTGAGTGTAGGTCATAGTCTTACGGCAAGCTATATTATAGCTAATGGTCTGCTTAACAGATATCTCAATCTCTTGCTTTGTCTGACTGGCAAAATTATTAGCTTCATTCTGATCCCAACTTTGATTCTGCAATCGCAGCAATGACTCCACTTTAGAGGATATTTGAGAAGCAAGATCGTTGATAGCATAAGCCTTGGCTTTTTCAATAGAGAATTGTTGATTGCGATCCACCCCGATGCCATGACCACGAATTAAATCCTCTGTGCTTGGATAATCAGATTCAGAGCACGGTTCTTCTACTGCTTTCTCTTCAAGAGCAGCAGCTTCCTCTGCTCTTTTCTGACGCGCTTTTGCTTCTGCTTCTTCTGCGCGACGCTCTGCTTCATAACGCTCTACAGCGGCTTTACGTGCCTCTTCTTCTTCCGCAGCGCGTTTCTGGACATTTGCTAAACTGTCCATCTTCATTTTGTGACGGAGTTGAGCCTCCTCGCGTTGCATCTGTTGCTCCATTTCCCAGTTAGCCTTTTTCGCTGCTTTTTTGTCTTTGCGGCTTTGGGCATTTGCCGGAGCTGCAACTAATGCCAGTGCCATTGCGGCTACTGCTACTAACTTGATAGTTTTCATTGTTGTAGTGATTTTAGTTAATATTATTAGTTAGAAATTTAATGCCAATCCTAATGATTGAGGACCTGCTTTTATATCAAGAGATAACGGCTGTATATCAGGTGACGAGCATCTCTGATTATACACCTTATAAGCTTTATTGCGCTTGCTGTAACCGGTTCCTAAAAGAGGAATAGATACCAATGTCATAGCTCCACCGGCCGACAAGAGGCTGATACCTATTATCATGAATTTAGTTTCAGGAACGTCGGTATAAGTTAAATCTAAAGTAGAATATGGATTTACAGCATCCGCTATTATCATACAAGCGGCACCTCCGGCAGAAAGCGCTAAACCAGTAGCGAATAACCCCCATCCTGCTCCAATCAATTTTTTGCCTTTCTTGTATTGAGAGAATGCAGCAGGACAGTTGGTTTGTAAGAAATTAGCATACGCTTTTTTATCCATAAATGTTCCGCGGTATTCGTACTCTTTATTACTAATCTTTGTGATATAGTATTTGGCGCGTTCCGCCTCTGCGGCTTCGGCTTCTGCTTTCTCTTGCTGTTTCTTTGCTAATGCAGCTTTTTCCGCAGCCTCCCGCTCTTGGCGGTTTTTTTCGTTGGCTAACCGTCTTTCTTCTTGTGCCTTGCGCTGAGCTTCTGCGCGCTCTTGGCGGAAACGTTGTTCATCCAAACGGCGTTGTTCTTTGGCTGCGGCAGCAGCTGCTGCCATTTCTGCTTCTTGAGCGGCTGCGATGGAATCCTCCTTTGTCATGGTCTCTCGTTTCCCACCTGTGAAGATGCTAAGGAATTTGCTTGTAGAAGTAGAAGCACCTGCCAAGGCTCCGAACATCTTGCTAGCCAAACTGCGGCAACCGCGCTGCATTGCGGCAGAGGACGACCCTAACAATATATTGTCCGTTATTTCCAATCGGGTGGTCTCTACATTAAGAATTTTTGCCGTGACGAATAGTTTGTCGTCTTCTGCTTCTGCTGCTTCAGATACCAGAATGTACTCTGCACCCGTCATCTCACCTAATTTCTTGATCTCAGAAGAACTGACATTTCCTGTACGTTGGAAATTGTGCTCCTTGAAAATTTCATCAATATCCGTACGGTCATATGCCTCAAAACCGGCGGTGTTGGTGACGGCACGTGCCAGATTGCTACGTAGCATCAGTTTTTGACTATAGTTCAGTTTGCCCTCTTTGTCAACCACTTCAAGGATGGCTACTTTCTTAGCTCCTTCTGCAAATACTAATGCAGTAAGAAGCAATAATGAAAATAAGATAGAAAATCTTCTCATAATTGTATTATTTTTTATTTTTTGTTTTGAATAAATCTAAGAATTTGTTGGTTGAAGTGGATGCTCCGGCAGACGCACCGAACATCTTACTGGCTAAATTGCGGCAACCGCGTTGCATGGCTGCTGCGGACATTCCAATCAAAGCATTGTCCGTGCGATCCATTTTTGTGGTCTCTACATTAAGAATTTTTGCCGTCACAAATATCTTGTTATCTTCAGCAACAGCGCCTTCAACTACAAGGATGTATGCCGCACCGGTCATTTCTCCGAGTTTCTTGATGTCTTGAGCACTAACATTTCCTGTACGTTGGAAATTATGCTCTTTGAAAATCTCATCAATGTCCGATCTGTCAAAAGCCTCATAACCTTCCGTGTTGGTAATCGCGCGCGCAAGATTACTGCGTAGCATCAGTTTTTGACTGTAGGTTAATTTGTCCTCTCTGTCAACCACTTCAAGGATGGCTACTTTCTGAATCTCATTTTGAGCATAAGAAATAATACTCAATGTCGCCAAAAGGCATAAAAGGAATATTCGTTTCATCATATAGTTTATAGTATAAATTTTGCATTGGCATATACGCCTTCTCACTTATGGATTTTCGGCGTACTCCGAATATATTCTGTCATTATTTAAATAATCACATACATTCGTGCATATACATACGAAAAAGCGCAGACTTCGCTATTGCTCATCTACGCACAAGGGTCTTAGCACTTACCCCACCAGTCAAATAAACAACAATGAAACCTACGCCGATATGACAAACCCCAAAGAATGTACAAGGTACAATGTACGATGTACGAAGGGCTGATAAATGTCATACCCGTAGGCATCTACCGTTACTTTGCTTTTGACTAGTGTTGAATTTGAAAAAGTGTGCTAAGCTTTTTGTGCGTCAAATACAAAGCGTCAATAAACGCCATTCAATATGTAATGAATCCCCTCTAACCCTCCTGCTCAGGGCAGGCCGGCGTAGATAGAATCCTTTTGGATGGACACCTTATTTATACGCACGCATTGCGTAAAGTGCCCATTTCGGCGACAAAGGTACTATAAATTTTTGAATTGAGCAAATAAATTTTTTATTTTGTGTATAATTTTTCGTTTTTTATTAGAAAGTCGGTTCGGGGGCAAGGAATAGGATGTAAAAACAAAGAAGCCCCGAAGGGCGGGACTGCTTGGCTACGCGTAAAGAAAAATTAATGATAAGTGCATTTTTCCATAAAATAATTTCCATAAAGCGGAAAAATATTTGCACGTTTCAAAAAAATGTAGTATCTTTGCAGCGATTTTAAATTTTAGAGGTCTTATGGATACCAGTATTATTAATCCTTTTATTACTACCGGCTACGCAGGTGCTGCATACTTTTGTGACCGTGAACAGGAGACTGCAGATCTTACGCGTTTGGTAGTTAATGGGAATAATGTGGCACTTATTTCACCACGCCGTTACGGAAAAACGAACCTCATTCGCCATTGCTTTGCACAGCAGGAAATAGCTGACAACTATTACACATTCATTATCGACATTTACTCTACTAAGTCAGTACAGGATTTGGTTCATCGTTTAGGATTATCCATCCTTGAGGCACTCAAACCCAAGGGCAGGAAGGCGTGGGAGAAGTTCATCTCCGTATTGGCATCCGTGCGACCGGGCATCACGTATGATGCCGGAGGAAACCCATCATGGACGCTCAGCATTGGGGATATAGCCACGCCTACCACTACTTTGGAAGAGATATTTTCCTATCTGGAGCACGCCGATAAGCCGTGCATAGTAGCCATTGACGAGTTCCAGCAGATAACCCATTATAACGACGATTTGATTGAAGCAACTATGCGGACCTATGTGCAATACTGCACCAACACCCATTTCATTTTCTCCGGTTCGCAACGGCATTTGATGGGGCAGATGTTTACCTCGCCGGCTCGACCGTTTTATCAGAGTGTAACACTGTACAACTTACCCTTGTTACCGGAGGATAAATACACGGATTTTTGCCTGCGGTTGTTTGAGCAAAGAGGAAGGATATTGTCTCAAGATGTACCGCACGCCCTTTACGAGCGTTTTGAGGGTATTACCTACTACATGCAGCGCGTGATGAATGAATTGTTTACGCGCACACCGGTTGGCGGATCATGCACTGTGGCAGATATAGAGTCGGCTATCCGGTATATCATCCTTATTTCTTCGAATACTTACGAAGACTTGATGTATCAGTTGCCGGAAAAACAATCGCTAGTTCTACGTGCAATCGCTCAGGAAGGAAAGGCTCGGAATCTGACATCCGGCAAATTCATCAAGCGGCACGGTCTGTTGTCTGCCAGTTCCGTTAAGTCTGCTGTGCCTGCATTGTTAGACAAAGGGCTTGTTACCAGTGAGTTGGGCATCTATCAAGTCTATGATAAATTTTTAGAGTTGTGGTTAACTACATAGGAAGTCGGTTCGGGGGAAGGAGTAGGATGCAAAAAAAGAAGCCCCGAAGGGCTTCGATGAGATTTTACGGGCAACGCGGGTAAAAGCGGGTGATTCTTTATTTCTTGAGTTGGAAAGGGAAGGAGCCGATAAGGTTTCCTTCGCAGAAGAAATCAATCGTATAGAACCCTTTTACCACCTCCTCTATCGGACAGAAACAAACGCCGTTATATGCCTCGCCGGAGTACTCAATCTGCTGGGTGGCGGAGTAGGGAATCTCTCCGGACTCAAAGGGAAAGAGGTTGGTCTCGCTCTCGTTGAGCAGATTACCCTCCGGATCGATAATACGCACGTAGAGGTCCTTCATGCCCGGCGTACAAGTGATATTTTTCGCAATAGTATATTCAAACTGAATCTTGCGGATATGAGAGGCAATGCGGGTTTTCCTGTCGTTCTTATTAAGAGGAGTGAAGGTGCAACCGGTGACCTCCAGCATTGACGCGCGTGTGACAGTTTCGGTAAGTTGCGTATTAAGGGTGGAGAGTTGTGTGTTCTGCTCCTTGAACTGTTGGTTCTCCCGGCGGACAAGGATATTCTCCTCCGTCAACCGTGCGTTGGTGGCATTCAAACTGTCAATCTGGCGGACATAATCTTTCATCACCTCGCGCACGGTAGCCAGCTCTTTCTTGAGTTCCGCGATACGGCGTGCATTGGACGCCTTTGTCTGACGCAGTTCTTCCAATAAGTCCTGCACACGTTGCTGCTCCCGCGAGAGTAGGTCTTGCAGACTGTCATTGCGGATATCCATCTGCTGGAAACCGTCAAACTGAATAGCCAGATCTTCGTATTCTTCTTGCAGTTCTTCTTTCTCAATAGTCATCTGTTCCACCATCTCGTTGAGTTCGTTATGTTGGTTCCAATAAAGGAATCCGAGCGTAGCCAGAGCAACAAGCAGTAGCGCCAGAAAAATCCAAAGCAGGGTATTATTTTTTTCTTTCATAAGAGTGGGATTACTTTTTCCAACTGGTTAGACCGGCTGCCTTTCAACAGGATACGATAGCCGGCGAGCGGTTCGCGTTGCAGATAATCGCACAACGCTTCTACATTATCAAAGACAGGATAGGGAGCCGTAGTTTGTTTGTATTCCTCTCCGACGAGCAGTACTTTGTCCGCCTTGCGCTCCAACAGCATATTGACAATATTCTGGTGCTCGAGGTGACTATACTCGCCCAGTTCACGCATCGCTCCTAATATGAAGCACCCCGGTGCTTCATGATCGCCTTCGCAGGTCTGACCCAGACCGCTGCGCTGTTGAACCGCTTCGCTGTTAGACCGCTTCGCTGTTAGACAAAATGCTTCTATTGCTGCCTGCATAGAGGTAGGATTGGCGTTGTAGGCATCAACGACTACGGTGTTTTTTTCTGTCGGCATCAGTTGTGAGCGGTT
Source organism: Bacteroidales bacterium UBA2764 (assembly GCA_002352705.1). GTDB lineage: Bacteria > Bacteroidota > Bacteroidia > Bacteroidales > Paludibacteraceae > Colicola. The sequence continues at coordinate 40,455 of DEIW01000042.1, forward strand.
GTTGGTTGGCACATACTCACATATAGCCTCGCGGCTCTCAGGGAAAGTGCAAACCATACACATGCCGATGGCAAATGCAGCGGCAATGTTCTCCTGATTATAATCACCTACCAGATGCGTCTCTGACACCTTAACCGGACAATCCGATGAACGATAGCGGAACAATCCTATTCCTTTGTCGGAACCGGGAGAGAAGACCTCGTTGTACCAATGAATCTTGTTGAATTTCTTACGGATGGTCTTGCGTCCTTTGGGCAGACGTTTCTTCAACATTTTGCAAAGATACGGGTTCTCTGCATTGTAGAAGATTGTTCCTCCATGCGCAATAATCCAATCGTATAACTCACCTTTCGTTTGCTGTACTCCTTCGAAGGATCCGAAGCCCTGTAAGTGCGCTTTGCCTACATTCGTGATCAGCGCGTCGGTAGGCTCCGCAATTTCCACCAGTTCTTTGATATCTCCCGGATGGGAAGCCCCCATCTCGATAATTGCTATCTCATGCGCACGCGTGATAGATAATAAGGTGAGGGGTACGCCGAGTTGGTTGTTGAGATTGCCTTGGGTATAGCATACGTTATACTTCTTGCTCAACACAGCAGCCGTCAGTTCCTTGGTAGTGGTCTTTCCGTTGGTGCCGGTGATGGCAATAACCGGAATTCTAAACTCGCGTCTCCACGCGCGTGCAAGGTCTTGTAACTCAGCTAAAGCGTTTTCTCCGGAAATGATATATGCTGCGCCATTTTTCTTTGCCTGCTCAACAAAGTCATTTCCGTCAAAATGCTCACCTTTCAGCGCCACGAAAACGGAGCCGGGAGTCACCTTCCGGCTGTCTGTCGTGACGGTAATGGAATCTTTATTTTTTATTAGGAAGCTCCAATCCATATCCTTTACGTTTATCTTCAATCTTCAGAGCGAGACTGAGCAGAAATGCCAGCACGCCGAACGAAGCAAAAACAATCATCGGCACAAGATATCCGTCGGTAGCCACGCGCAGTTTGCCGATTAAGAGCGGCACGAGACATAGACCGATATTCTGCACCCAGAAAATGAGGCAGTATGCCGATCCTAACACTTTCTCATCAATAATCTTCGGTACTGAAGGCCACATCGATGCCGGTACAAGTGAGAAGCTGACGCCGAGTATCAAGATAGTGACCAGCGCAAGCGTCTTGGACGGATAAGCGGGCAGCACGAAAGCAAACACCAGATGGCATGCCGTCATGATGACAGCGCCGAGAAGCATCATCGATGCGCCTTTTCCCTTGTAATCGATGAAGGCACCGAGGAACGGGGTCAGCACCATCGCCAGTATCGGGAACCATTTGAAAAGTCCAGCGGCTTCCGCATTACTGATAGCCAGTGTCTCCTCCAGGAAATTCGTAGCGAAACGCTGGAAGGGGAAGATGGCGGAATAATAGAGTACGCAAAGGAGCGCAATAATCCAGAACATCTTCGAACTAAAAATCTGGCCAAGGTCGGAAACATGGAACTCATCACTATCATTTACCATTTCGTCATTTACCATTTGTTCATTTATTTCCTGTTTATCCAAGGTCTTGTCCATGATCGTGAAGACGAAGAAATTGAGGAGTCCGATAACGAGTAACAGCGAAGCGAAAAGCAACGGCGCCGTAACCGAGTTGACACCATTCTCGGCAAACTGCTCGCTGAAGATAGGAGAAAGCCACATGGCGGCAAAAACACCGATACGTGCAATAGCCATCTCCAGTCCCATGGCAAGCGCCATCTCTTTGCCTTTAAACCATTTGGCGAGAATCTTGCTGACCGTAGTACCAGCCATCTCGCATCCACAACCGAAGATCATAAATCCGAACATCGCCAGTTTGGCGCTACCCGGCATAGACGGCCACCATGCATTGAGCCACTCAACGGTATTGGCATCCGTCCAAGAGATACCCCAGTATTTGATACCTGCTCCGATTACCATGAGTGAGGCGGATAGCAGTCCCGTGAAACGGACGCCCATCTTGTCCAGGATGATACCTGCCAGGATAAGGAATCCGAAGACATTCAGCAGATATTCTCCGGCGGCATAGGTTCCGAAAACGCCTTGGTCCCACCCGAGCGTATCGTTGAGCAACGAAGCTAAAGGAGAGAGGATATCCACGAACATGTATGCGAAGAACATCATCGATGCGACGAGGACGAGTACCGTCCACCGCGCTGCGGCGCTATCGCGAAGTGTTTGTTGAATTTTTTGTACCATAATGTCATTTACCATTTGGTCATTTACCATTTAATCATTTATTTGGTCATTGAGCTATTTGTGGATTTGCCATACGACCATTTCTTTTTCTTTTTTAACCACTCAGCCTTTTTCTTCTCGTATTCGGCGTAGTGGGATTCCAAATATCCGTCAGCCATGACGTTTAATCATTTTCTCATTTAGTCATTTTCTCATTTGATGCCGAGCTCTTTCTTCACAGCGGGAGTGGCATCGATAGCGTCGTTTCCGATATGTACCATCGCTTGGCTGTCGAAGATATAGGTATAGTTCTCACGCTCACCGACAGCCTTGATAGCCTTAGCCATCTTCTCGTGAATAGGAGCCAGCAGCTCTTGCTGTTTCTTCTGGATGTCCTGCTCTGCCGTCTGGTAGAAGAGCTGGATACGCTGATTCATCTCCTGCAGCTCCTGCTGACGGATTTGTTTTACGGCATCAGCCATGGTGGCTTCCTGAGCCTGATAATCCTGCATCTTCTTTTGGATTTCCTCGTTCATCGAAGCCAGTTGAGCTTCGTATTGACCTTGGATAGTATCCATTTTGAGTTTCACTTGTGCCACCTCAGGCATTTGGGAGAAGAGCTCCTGCGTGTTGATGTGACCGAATTTCTGTGCGCTGGCGAGGATAGGAAGAGCCAGCATGATGGAAATAATAATCTTTTTCATTTTATTAATAGTTTGTTTTTAGTTGTTCTTATACGTTAGCTTTGACCGTCGTTTGACCGTCGTTTGACCGTCGTTTGACCGTCGGGATTGGAAGGTATTATAGTGTATTTTAGTGTATTTTACTGTATTTTACTTTGCTCCTAATTTTTGGAGTACTTGGTCCGATACATCCAGTTTGGAGGACATATATATCAGCGCGGGGTCGGCAGAGCGGTCCTTCACTATATCGATTCGTTTTTCGTTAGCCAGATCCTGGATGGCATTGTATATCTCATCCTGGATAGGTTTGATGAGTGCTTCGCGTTTTTTATATAGTTCCCCGTCCTGTCCGAAATACTTGCGTTTGAGTTCGAGCACCTCTTGTTCCTTCTTGACGATTTCCTGTTCGCGTTGGGTACGCATGTTTTCAGAGAGGAAGATTTGTTCGGTCTGGTAGTTCGTAGCCATGACGCGTGCCTCCTGTTGCGCGGCGTCAATCTCTTTCTGCCATCGTTTGGAGAGCATAGTCAACTGTTCGTTCGCCTGTTCGTATTGCGGCAGATTTTTCAGGATATACGCCATATCGATGTATGCGATCTGCTGGTCTTTAGCAAAAGCCGTGCCACAAAGCATCAGAGCGGCAATGATAATTGATAATTGATACTTCTTAGCCGCAAAGGCACGATAAACTCCGTTTTTGATAATTGATAATTTATTCATAAGTTTTTATCTTTGAGCAGCCATCAGCTGCGGTCTTTATTCATTGAGTGTAAGCGGTCTATTACAAGTCTTGTCCAAGTACGAAGTGGAACTGGCTTCCGCTATACTGTTTGGAGCCGTTGATTTCGTCGAATCCCCAACCCCAGTCAACACCCAGCAGACCGAACATAGGCAGGAAGATACGAACACCGACACCGGCGGAGCGTTTGAGGTTAAACGGATTGTAATCCCGGATATCCGCAAAACAGTTACCCGCCTCCAGGAACGCCAATGCCCAGATAGTGGCATTCTGTTCCAACGTAATAGGATAACGCAACTCCATTGTAAATTTATTATACAGATAACCCATGTTACGTCCGCTGGAAATATCATACGGAGTCAGAGATCCTGCGGAATAACCGCGCAGAGCAACATACTCGGTGGAGTAGCCGGAAGAGTATCCCGCCATACCGTCGCCACCCATATAATATGTTTCGAACGGCGATTTGGCGTATTTGTTGAAGTAGCCCAGATAGCCGAACTCGGCACGTGTCATGAGGACCAGTTTGCTATCCCTCGTAAGCGGTGTGAAGACCTTTCCCGAGAATTTCCATTTATGGTACTCAATCAGGTTATACCGTTCCGAAGCGGGCAGTTCCGAATAGTCTTTACCTGTGATAGCAGACCACGGCGGCGTCACTTTTACGCCTACTACGAATTGCGAACCCCGGCGGGTATATATCGGGTTGTCAATGGACGAACGGGATAATTGCAGCGAGAGTGCCAAGTTATGCGCCATACCGTTGGTAATCAGCAGATATGGCCAGTCTTTCATCCAATACATCACATAACTCAACTCGGCATAGAAACTGAAATAGTCATCCGGCCATTTGAGACGTTTACCATAACCGATAGAAACACCAATCTGGCGGATGAACTTGTCCTTGTCCGCTTCGGCCTCCGCTAACTGCTGGTAATAATTCGAGTTGCCGGAATAGTAGTAGTAACTGGAATAGGTGTTATACAGGTTCTGGTAGGCACGCTGATAACGGCTGGACCAACCGGTCTGGTTATAGAAGAAGAAACTGGCACTCAGCTGGTTCGGTCGTTTTCCGCCTAACCACGGTTCCAGGAATGACATCGAAACCTGGGTGGAGTAGATACCGTTGGTGCGCAGGTTGATGGAGAACGTCTGTCCTTCGCCTTGCGGCACGATACGGTAGGCTTTCTTGTTAAAGAGATTCTGGATGGCAAAATTGGTGAACTTGAATCCGATAGAACCGGTAATACCGGTAGCGCCCCATCCGAGTGAGAATTCAACCTGGTCGCTGGATTTGGTTTCCAATTGGTATGTGATATCTACCGTTCCGTCTTCCGGATTAGGCTGGATATCGGGCACGAGTTTCTCCTGGTCGAAGTGTCCCATCTGCGCCAACTCACGAAGCGAACGCATGATATCCGACTGGCTGTACAACTGTCCCGGCTTCGTGTATAACTCGCGGCGCACGACATGCTCGTACACGCGCGTGTTTCCTACAATATTGATTTCATTAATAGTAGCCGGTTTTCCCTCGTACATACGCATTTCAAAATCGATAGAGTCATTCTCTACATTCACCTCCACGGGTTCCACATTGAAGAAGAGATAGCCGCGGTCTGTGTACAGTTTGCTCACAGCGTCGTCATCCGTCTGGAGCCGTTCATTGAGAGTCTTGAGATTATACACATCTCCGGGTTTGACACCGAGGGTGGCATCCAGCAGTTCGTAGGGATAGATGGTATTTCCGACCCATTTGATAGAGCGTACGTAGTATTTGTCTCCCTCGCTGAGAGTGATATACACATCAACCCGGTTTGGGTTCTCGGGGTTCGGCACTACGCTGTCCGCAACGATGTATGCGTCGCGGTAGCCGTACTCGTTGTATTTGTCGATGATAGCCTGTTTGTCTTTCTCGTATTCGGAGGTGACGAATTTCTTGGTGCGGAAGAGGTTGATGATATGGTTATCATTCGTTTTCTTCATCGCTTTGTTGATTTGCAGGTCACTCAGCGCTTTGTTCCCCGTCAAGTAGATTTTTCCTACCTTTGTCTTTACTTTCTTATCCACTGCAACCAGAACGCGGACATAGCCCGGGTGATCGGGGTCGGCTTTCTGAACGATATGTACATCGGCGTTATGGAAACCTTTTTCGGCAAAGTATTTCTTGATAACCGTTTTGGCATGATCTTCTACGTTCGGAGTCATCTGGCTACCCTGGCGGATACCGGACTTGATTTCCAGATCCTCCCGTTCGCTTTTCTTGAGTCCCTCGAATCTCACCTCGCTGATACGCGGACGCTGCTCCAGTTCTATCACGAGCCAGATTTTGTTTCCCTCAATCTTCTTGGCTTTGATCTTGACATTGGAGAACAGACCCTGTTTCCAGAACCGTTTGATGGCTTTGGTGACCTGCGGGCCGGGCACTTCAATCTTATCCCCGACGGCCAGTCCGGAGAAACCGATGAGCACGAAATCTTCGTAACTATCCGCTCCTTCCACTTCAATGCCGGCAATTTCGTACGTCTTATGGGTCAAGCCATATTCGATATCCTGAGCCTTCGCCGCGGGGCAAAGGATCCAGATCGCACATGCAAAAAATAGTATTTTAATGAATCTGTTCACTTGTTTTTCCAAATCTACGTTCACGTTTCTGATAATCGACTATGGCTTTGTAAAACTCTTCTTCGGTGAACTCAGGCCACAGGCAGTCTGTAAAATATAATTCGCTATAAGCCAATTGCCACAGCAGGAAATTACTGATGCGATACTCGCCGCTGGTACGGATGAGCAGGTCTGGGTCCGGCATCTCCCGGGTGGTCATGAGTGAAGAAACCAATTGTTCATTGATTTCGTCAGCTCGCAGCTCGCCAGCTTGCGCGCGACGCACTGCCTCGCGTACAGCCTCCGTAATCTCCCATCTGGCTGAATAACTGAGGGCAATCACCATCGTCAGCCCCGTATTACGGCTCGTCTGGTCTATACATCCTATGAATTTCCGGCGTGTCACTTCCGGCAGACGGTCTATATCTCCGATAGTTTGCAACCGCACGTTGTTATTCATCAGCGTCGGTGTCTCTTTTACGATAGTATCTACCAGCAATGACATCAGTGCATCCACTTCCTCTTTCGGGCGGTTCCAGTTCTCCGTAGAAAAAGTATAGAGCGTGAGATAGCTGATGCCCAATTTGGTAGCTGCTACTGTGATATTATGCACGGTTTCCACTCCCTGTTTATGACCGAACATACGCGCCAAACCCTGTTTCTTTGCCCATCGGCCGTTACCATCCATGATGATAGCTATGTGCCGTGGGAGACGCTCGTTGTCTATTTGTGATTTATAATCCATAATCAGTTGATATTCACTTTAGTCGGTGTTGCATACCCGGCAGGCTTTTTTTGCTTTTGCGAACTCAAAGACAAAGCCCACCGTGAACATTCCTGTCAGGTCGCAGTTCATCCAGTTCCACCCGTTCATCTGGTGCTTGTTATCCAGTTCGTCCCTGCCTTCCAGATTGTCTGACATATAGATATTATGCTGCCAAGCGATATTCAAGCCCACTTGCTCATGAAATTTCCATTTGAATCCGATACCCAGCGGGATATAGGCAGTAGCTCTGAGATTCTTGGTTCCTACGCCCGACGTTCCTGCGCCGATTCCCAGAAAGATATAGGGAGTATAGGGACGGATACGTTTGTCAAAACGGTTTGCGGTGCCAAAACGGAAGAAATTGAACTCTGCCATCACATCCACATTCACCAACTGGTTCTGCCATTTGCTATCCAGGCGCTCGCCGCGAATGGTGTAATTATGGCCGGTGATACGCTGGCCGGAAACCTTGACTTGCAAAGCCCATCGTTTGGTGAACTTGTACCGGAAATGGAGACCGTATGCTTCACGTGGCGCCATGAAAATATGTGGTGCAGCATCGCCTACATAATAGCCGGCCCCGCCCTGCAATCCGAACTCGCAGAGATACGGTTGTGCCTGAGCCCAAGCCCCTGTACTCAACAGGGAGAAAAACACTATGTACAGTAACTTCTTCAATTCTGATTCTTGATTAACAACCGGAAGGCGTCTGTCACTCTTCTGACAGGTACGACCTGGATGGTATATCGTTTGTTATCTATCTTGTTATCCGCCGGTACCAAGATGCGGCTGAATCCTAATTTCTGCGCTTCGGCGATGCGTTGCTCAATGCGGTTCACGGGGCGAATTTCTCCTGCCAGTCCCACCTCTCCGCATAAGCAAGTGGCGGTATCCAGGGCGATATCCATATTACTGCTCAACACGGCTGCCAGCACGGCGAGGTCGATAGCCGGATCCTGTACCCGTAGTCCTCCTGCGATATTCAGGAA
>DEIW01000044.1 GCA_002352705.1 Bacteroidales bacterium UBA2764
GCGCACATACAATACTTCTTTCGGGGCGAAATTGGTCAGCAGCTTGTCGATATAATCGCTGTCTCCTTGTCCGGCAAGAAATTCGCCGGTGGAAATATCCAGAAACGCCACGCCAATAGTATGTTTATCGAAATGCAGGCATGCTACCCAGTTATTCTCTTTTTGTGTGAGGGTAGTGTCAGAGTAGCTCACACCCGGCGTTACTAATTCTGTAACTCCTCTTTTTACCAGTTTCTTGGCGAGTTTCGGATCTTCCAACTGGTCACAAATCGCCACGCGCAGCCCGGCGCGTACCAGTTTGGGGAGGTAGGTGTCGAGTGCATGGAACGGGAAACCCGCCATCTCCAATGGTTGAGCAGCTGTATTTCCGCCGTTGGAGCGATGCGTCAGGGTAATATTGAGAATCTTACTTGCCTTGACTGCATCTTCCGCGTAGGTCTCATAGAAATCCCCGCATCGAAAGAGTAGCATCGCATCCGGATACTGAGTCTTGATGTCGCGGAACTGCTTCATCATAGGTGTTAACTCTTCATTTTTTGCCATAACTATATTGTATATATTGTATCGTTTCTTTTGTTTCTGCGGTGTTTTGCTTCTATTTAGCCGTCGTTTACGTCACCACTACGTTACCACTAAGAAATTATTAAGGACGTTTTAGGTCTATTTTGGGTTCGCGACTATTTTCTTATAGAAATGATTGATGTGTGGACAGACATTTGAGGGTCTCTCGTTTGATTCCTACTGAGCCATTTAAGGAGTTCCTCGTACTTCAATTCACGTGGCATTTGCTCGTCTCGAAAATTCTTCCCGCTCTGTTTGTCGTTGGCTTTGGCAAACGAATTAGGCGAGAAAATCACATATAATGCGTTCTGCTCGGACGAACGTTCGCAATTGACCGTGTATTCCTGGGCGGAACGGTCATATTGTTGCGAGAAGAAAACATACTCCTTGTTTGCCTCTATCGGTTGGCTGCCTGATGGCTGATGTGGGTAGGGTAACAGACAAAAAGCATTCTGCTCCTCGTCTACCAGATAGACGCACAGCGAACCGGCTACTGGCGACGAGAAACGTAGGAAGATGTCATTGCCATCCCGAAAACTCACAGGCGGCTCTACATCCTGTATATCGCGCACAAGAGCAAAACGGATATCTGCTTTCTCTGCGGCATTCCTGCGCGCCTTGCCTTCCACGTGTACTTTGACAATCCAAAATCCATTGGAGAAAGTCTTTTCTATAACTTGCTCTTTTATTGTCTCTATCCACTCTCCGCGCACGGCTGTCTCACCTATAGAAAATACATTGCTTTGGGATTGTGGGGTTGATTCGCTACGATTAGAAATGAGCGTATTCGTTACAGCAGAGACATCTACACCGAACTTCTCTTCAAGAGCCTTTTGCTTGGCGCGTGTAAATGCTGTTTGCTCCGCTTGTTCCGGTGACTCGTGGGAGTTATCGGAGATATATTCGTATGTCGCACTTACGCGGACTATATCATTGGCGGCAAATACATAAATCGCAGCCAAGACGACAAACGTAAATAGGAATATTCTTTTCATAATCATATTATTTTAGTCTCCATGTCTGCCACTCGTTGCCAAGCGAAGCAGACGGAGTGACGGACGGAGTTTGTTTTTTACTATTAAGGAGTAGTGATTGTTGGGTGACTTGTTTGGTTACATAATCGCCCAATTCTTTAAGAGCCACATTGCCTTCCGTCTCTTGGAGCTTTTTGAGCAGGTAATAGGTAAATAATCCGTGTTGCTGTTCACGGTTTGGGTATGCGGTCTCATCGCCTTGCGCAGCGGAGAAAACAACCATGTTGCCTTGCGGCACACCGGATTTGGCTTTGAGGGCGACACCGCGTGCGGAGGCCAACATACCATCCTCTCGTTTTGAGCCGGAGAAGCAGGCATCCATAAAGACCGCAATGCGTGAAGCCGGCATGTTACCGAGGGTAGCGTATAGATCATCCAGTTTATAACCGGTTGTTACATCCGTTCCGGAACCATCCACCGGAAGCAGGTAAGCAGATTTGTTGGTCTCATCGGGAATACCATGCCCTGCGTAATAAACGATTATTTGCGGATTATCAAAAGCCTCTGTCAGGTTAGCAAGCCAGTTGACGCCTGCTTTTATCTGGTTGCCGGTAGCGTCATAGAGGTATTTAATGTGCTTCTCTCCGATTCCCAATGTCTTGATGCAATACTCGCGGAAGATATTTCCATCATTCAATGCAAAAGGCACAGACGCTACTTGCGAATAATGCTCGTTGGCAATGATGAGAACAAAAGCGTTATTATTCTTTGTATTGGTAACAGGGATATTTTCATCTATATCTGAGACAAGAGCCCCTTTTGTGATTGCAACATATTTTTTATCTTCTCCTTTTATTTGAATATTTGTCACCCCACTACTTATTACTTGTCCAAAACGAAGTGGTATTGATACGTCTTTTGCGTACATTCCATATGACTCTGACAACTTGAATTCTAAATCGACATTATCATTAACATTGGCATTTGTTTGAAACTCAAATTCTAAAAGTTGCTTCTCATTTGGTTGCATAGAAGGAAAGTGGAAATATTTTTTCCCTTCATCTAATGGGAATACATTATTTGGTATCTTGATACTACATCTAACATCATGTGCTATACCCTGATCTGTGTTTTGCAATAGAACTTGGAGTCTAAAAGGAGATTTTTTTCTTAATTGTGAAGTACCATCACTCAAAATCTTGTAGCTAACAACTTCTATAAAAGGGGCATCAAATTTCCGTGTTCCAATAGTCAATTTTATAGGATCAGTTCCGAATCCATTGGGCTCGTCAACAACAATAGAAAATTCAACTTCTCCGGATTTTGTATCCATTGACGATGATATGGGAATGTCAAGATTATATGTTTGACCTGCTTTGATCATAGGAAGTTTGATGTCATTATATGACAACCCATTAGTGGAGCCTACTCCCCGTATGCGAGCAGTACAACCATAAGCATTTCCTTTTCCTTTATTTCGCAAAGTAAGTGCAATTCCACACTGCTCGTTAGCATTTATGAAATTATTATTATCTTCATCAACAAAATGTATAGAGCCTTCTTCTATAACAAGGTATGGAGGAATTACCTCCGGTTCAATATGAAAACTCATAGATGCGCTAGCATTCGATTGGGCGAAAATACTCAACAATCCATATGATAAAGCTATTATTACTAATATTATTTTTTTCATAATCGTTTTAATTTACGTCATTGTATGGCTCGAACTGAAAAGCCATTATATCTATAATATGAAGCAAAAAGTGTATATGAAGACTGAGATATTTCAAGACCAGAGGCTCTGCTATCATCTTTATCAACAGAGGATGACCAATAATATCCACACACTCCTCTTTTTTTATACTTTTCACTATAATCGTATTCTCCGCCTGCTGGTAAAAACAATTTATTACCATTAGATGCAGTGACTATATATCCGTTTATCCCATTTTGCGAAGACCATGTCCATGAGCAATGCGATATAAGTTTATTCCATTCCTCTTTTGAAGGCATTCTCCATGCTCCTCCCATATTTACCCTCGCTGGATCTACGGATAAACTATAATTTCCATCATAGTGTTGAGTTGACCATGAATATGACTGATATTTTACAGATGTTTCACACCACCCATAAAAATTCCCATACTCATGTGGCTGTGACGCTCCTACATTAACAGTTGCCCATTTTCCTGCGGCACCCATATCAAGCCACACATACCCATTATCAAGACCACCTCCAGCTATAAAATCAATTTCTTTGCCATATGCCGTTCCTAATGAATTTGTAGCAAAAGCTCTTACATAGTATAATTGACCAGAAGTTAGACCACTAATAAGACAAGTATATTCCCCTACTAAAACAGAAGATGATACGGTATTATCTTCAATAGTTGGCGAGGCATGTGTACTATAACAAACGCCGCAATTAATCAAAGATGTACCACCATCGTAAACAATCCGACATGCACAACTTGAACGTGAAGAACTGATGATATCGACCGAGATTGTTTCAATCTTTGGGAGCATGTTACCTGGAGTATTAAACGTTTTTACTTCTCCATATGAAACACCAACATGATTCTTTGCATATGCCCTTACAAAATATTGTTTACCTTTCTCTAATTTGTTTTCAAAGTTTATGATTTTTGACCCTTTGTCGCATAGATATAATTGATCACCAATGTCAGGATTAGTATGATTGGCAGAAAGACAGATACCACTCTCAATGAGAGTATCACAGCCAACATCTATAATAGAGACAGAAACTTTAGCCGAAATAGCATCAATACCGTATATTGAATCTATCTCTACTATTGGTAAGTGATATTCTTTTGTTTTGAATGAGATAGTATTATCTACTAGATGATAGTTAATAGAATTACTTAACTCGCAACGCATATAATAAGTAGTGTTTGCCTGCAAACCATTTAATGTGGTCTTGAAATATCCCTCAGAACTAACACTCACATCCTTTATCTCTGAATCAATAAAGTCCTTATGTTTTGAATACTCAATGCGCATTGATGAAGCAGTTGCTATTCCAGAATAACCATAAAGGATTGAAGCATCGTGGTAATTAGCATTAATAATGAAATTATCAATAGATATATTATCTGTTGATGGAATCTCCACATCTACCATACAAGATGGCATGAGAATTAATAATAAATATGTGTAAAATCTTTTCATCTTTGTATTATCTGTTTTTATGTGCAATTGTCCATCCAACACCAAACGAAAGGTCTAGATACTTGAAGTTTATGGCATTTACCCCAAACGACAAAGTAAAACCTTTATATGCACCGATTATGCCCAATTCACTACTAAACCCTTTAACGGAATTATCTTTACTTTGAACAAATGCCGCATTTTGCAATTCCCACCATTGAATACGTTGACCGTATCCTATACCAGCATACAGACCACACAAGGATTTTCGATAATGATTACGCGAGGCTGTATTTAATATGTCCCAAATAGTACCTACATTAACAACCAAATGGCTGTTTTTGTATTTTCCAGAATAGAATGGTGTGATATCTCCGGTTGTTGTTGGAATATGTCCACCATCTATAGCAACCAGTTCACTTGTATTTTTTGGGAATGTATAATTGCTTCTTAATCCTAAATACCAACCTGCTTGTTTGTAGACTTGACCAACCATTATTCCAAACGAATGCTGAGGAGCAAGACTGAAACCATAATTAGCAAGTATAATAGATTTATTCCCACTATATAGACTATTCGGACTTATCAAGAATCGGACGTCATCATAAATAAAAGTTTCATAATCTTTTAGCACCTCCCATATAATTTCCCTATCTTTACCAGCTTTTACATACCCTACATCTCCAGTAATACTTTTTGATCGTTTACCACCAGATTTATGATTATATAAGAATGAGTACGTTCCATGATTAATAGATATAGACAAGTCAACCATAGCGGCTTCATCTAAATCATAATTAATAACAATCAATTTTCCTTCTTGCGACACACGAACATTTTTCACCGAAAGTGAATAAGCAGAGATGGGCAACGAAGTAAAGATAAAAAATATTAGTATTTTTATAACGAATTTATCCATATTTTCATTATTTTGTAACATTAGTGTCCACTATAATTTGTTTTAATTAATCTATTGAAGGTAATAATATTTTTCCTTCCGCAAATTGCGTATTTACAGAAAAAGTGTCGGCGAGCATTTTGACTAAACGTTGTTTTTTTTCTTCAGATGGCACTTCTATGCTAACAATATCATCAAAAGAGAACCATAATAGATTGTTTTTGTTTTCTAGAAGATGTTTATCTGCTGCGGCTCTATACGCTTGATTATTATATTCTTCTTCGGTAAGGGACATGGGACTCCCATTATTAAATCCATGCCATGGAATAAATCTCCATTCTCGCTCATCATAGAAATTTTGGTTATCATCTTTATATGGTTTAATATATTCCAACAATAAATGTATAAAATTTGCATGACCTTTTCTATTAGGAGTGTCCGTGGGAAGATTATTGACATATTTCCATGCAAACTGCAAGCATTTCGACATTAAATTATCAGCCACAAAACTTCCTGGAATAAGATAGATAACCGGCATTAGACCATTTTTAATTTTCCATTCCTCTGTCATAGTAATAACACAATCCCCATATTTCTTTTTATGAATTCCCCACTTGTCTCTTGGTAAATCAGTAAAGCACACCATTGGGTATGCAAAATCAGGTATAGTTTCTAACTCTTGAGGAGTAACCTCTATTATTTTCCTCCAATTTACATGATTGACATTTTCCTTGCAATAGCGAGGCTCAAAACGTTTCGACTTAATGATACTCTCCAAACTATCAAATTTGGTGAAATGATTAATTGTTGATGTGCTAATTTCGTTATTCATATGTCATTCAATATTATAATCACTAACCTAATTCATTCGGTATAAAGAAATTTGACACATCTTCTGTCGTCTCAATGTTTGGCAATGTTTTTTTCAGATATTCATATATTGCTTTTATTCTTTCTTCAATGTTTTTTGCCTGCTTATCCTGAATGTATATTTTCTTTATGTTAGGCATATTGTTAAAAATATGCCGATCAATTTCTCTGTTAACATACGGGAAAGAATAGCCAATAACTACAAGTACCTCGCAGTCTACGACTCTTTGATTGATAACATGAAGTAATTTTTCTTTCCCGGCATTTTCCCAGGTATAAGATAATTCGTTTTTATACTTTGGATTGTGCATTATATTCTCCGGACGCGAGTTATTATATGTATCAATTGCTTCTTCCCAAAAATCTTCCTGCGAAGCCTTTGTCCACAATGCTTCTTGGAGTGGATAACGCGAAGAATCACTATCAATTTTATCAGTATGATACATAGCCGAACCATTTAGTTTAATAAAAGCAAATGGGTTGTTGGCTCTATATTTTAGTTTCTCATTTGATTTGCAGTACACATTTAACCGATCCCAAATTCTCCATAATGCTTTTCCTTCTGTTACATAATCTAAAAATGACATTTCAAACTGCATGTCGTAGTTCCATGACAATATAGTTAGTGGTGGAAATTGACAAGTTTCAGCATCTACTAAGGAAGCTACGAATGAATCATATCGTAAATCATGTTTGTGATCTTTTTGCCAAGTAAGGAAAAATAGAGATAGTTGATCTTTGAATTTTCTATACGCGTCATCCTGTTCCGTGGCATAGAGCATCTTAGCATAGGTATCAACTGTAGGATAGTCCCTACTCACATTTAGTAGTGGGTTAAGGATATTGGAATTTATATACTTTATCGCAATTTTATTCTCTACAACTCCTTCTAGTTCTGCGGTTAATTGCTCCAATGCGTATGGAAATTCTTGAAGAATAGGCAGACCGCGAGAAATATAGTTCGGCAATGACGAAAATGTTTCGTCAGTTGGCTTTGTGCGAGTGCCATAACTCGCACCTGCTCCTAATAAGTAAGATACTTTGCTCATATTTTGTATTATCCGTATTCGTGGTTATTCTTCAATTAGGCACTAAATTGGTGCCCATATAGCTCATCCATTTGGTCACTAACTTGCGCGGTGGCAATCATTTTTTCTGACTTTCTTGAATTGCTATCCGCTCACGAGCGTATGCAATAGCTTTCTGTAGTTTCTGCTCCAGCACTTTCTTGTCCGGCAGCATGGTCATATATTCCGCCACACGGATATTACTTTCCTCCAAATGCATAAGTTCCACATGTTCGTTATTCTTACCGGCACAGAGAATCAGGCCAATTGGAGCGTTTTCCCCTTCCACTCGCTCGTATTTCTCCAACCAACGCAGATACAACTCCATCTGACCTTTGTATGCCGCCTTGAACGAATCAATCTTCAAGTCAATAGCCACCAAACAATGCAAACGCCGATGGTAGAATAAGAGGTCAATATAATAGTCCTCGTTGTCAATAGTAATCCGTTTTTGCCGGGCAAGGAAAGCGAAATCAGAACCGAGTTCTTCAATGAACCGTTGCATCTCTGCCACGATAGCACTCTCCAGATCTTTCTCAGAATAAGTGTCTTTGAGTCCGAAAAGATGCAGCAGATACGGATCGCGGAACACCATATCCGGTGTCATTTTGTTCTCGTCCCGCAAAAGGGCAATATCATGTTTGATGGTCTCTTCCGGCTTGCGACTGATGGCTGTGCGCTCGTAGAGTTGCGAACTGATTTTCTCGCGCAATGTGCGCACGCTCCAGTGTTCGGTTATCGCCATTTGCTCATAGAACGAGCGTTTGAGCGGTTCGCGGATGGGGATAAGGGTGATGATATGGGACCACGGCAATTGTCGTGACAGTGTAACGACAATTTCAAAGTCTTGATACTCAGTCGCAAACTGCATCATCCGACGCAAATTCTTCTCCTCAAAACTATTTCCATACTCTTCTGCCAATTGTCGTGACACTGAAACGACAATTTGTTTTCCGTACTCTGCACGGCTGCCCTGCAGCACAAACGTATTGACAGCATTACCCACATTCCAATATAGTTGCGTTGTCTCATCGCTTACCACAGACGCAACGCGCTTGCGGGTGTTCTCTATGAGTTCCCGTAACTGCTGCATCAGCGGTTCCGCAATAACCGCAATCTGCGAGGAATTGCTTTGATTGATTTTCTCTATATCTGCCATAAATCTTTGTCTGTTTTCTATTCGAAACAAATTTGCTTACAAATTTACTGCTTTTTTCTGACGTATGCAAGTTTTTGTGTGAGATAGGTTATACATTCTCGCTTTTTATTTGCATATAAAGTTGTTTGCCTTTTTCGGTCAAATAGTATTTCTGCTTGGAACTATTGGGTTTGTCCGGATATAACATTGCTATAACGCCGTTAGCTAATGCAGGTGTAGTGTACGATAATCTGAAATTCTCACGATGCTTTAGGTGTAACAGCTCCATTATTTCTCCTTTATTTTTAGATTCTTCTCCAATAACTAAAATAAGTTTCTTGACTTGGTCACTAACTTGCGCGGTAACTTGCGCGGTAACTTGCGCGGTAACTTGGTCATTAACTTGTCCAGGTTCATTATGTACCTGCGCTTCTTCATCGGTGGCGACGGGTATTTCGACGGCAAAGGCGGTGATGTAGTCCACCTTGAATTGCGGTTCGGGGTTGCCGTTCTCCGCCAGCTGAGATTTGACTTCACGGATGCCGTGGTTGAACATATTGACATAGTTGAGCGCGCGCATCATCTCCGCCAATACCGAATTACGGTAGTCATTCACGTTCGGGAAGTTCTCTGGTCGCGCCTGCCCATACAAGCCGCCCGGATTCATAATCTCTATATGGTCGTCAAACTGGTAGATCCGTGTGGGGGTGTTGGCTTGGTAGTCGCGATGCATGAGGGCATTCATGAGTAATTCACGAAGTGCTTTGTATGGATAGTTATAAACATCTTTCTCGCGTAAAATACTAATAGGTATAGGGCGTTTGGTGATGATAGCATCTTGTATAAAACTCTCCAAACGCGGCAATATAGAGAATAGCGGTCCCTCAAAACGGCGTTCGTTCAATATCTTTCCTCCTGTGTCTTTGCCCTCAAAGCGCACGAATTGCACCAAAGCACCCGGCATGAAATAGCGAGGATTTCTGCCAAACATAATCAATGCCGCATAAGTCGGGCAATGCCACTGCGTGTTATATAGATGAAGCGCCGCCAGTTGTTCTTCTATCGGGCGGTTGTCATGCTCCAGCACATCAGGGGCTATGGCACGTGGCAGGTAATCCTTTTGTATAGTTTCTATATCCAAATCCTCTAACGTAGCCTCACGGCAAGGGCGAGTGTCAAAGGTCGGCAGGGAAGCAGCGCAACGCTCTGCAAGGATGCGTTCTTCCTCGCGCGAAGCAATGTCACGGCGCGGACCGATACGCACGAAAGTACGCCCGCGATAGCGTATGGGTGTCTCAAAAGAAGGTGTCACGTCCACTACCAGCACATCGCCTTCCGGTGTTTCTACCTTCTCGGTCGTCATCACCGGCAAAGGCAGTATATTTCCATCCGAACGAATGCCGCTGATACGTTTCATCAGGGTGTCATCCACTTTCAGACCGCTAATATGACCTCTGTCATCTACACCAATGAGCAAATAGCCGTGCTTGCGCTGACCGGGCAGGTCATTGGCAAAAGCACAGATTGCTTCTTGAAATTTATCCATGTCACCGGTAGAAACCGTCCGCTCTATGCGGTAACTCTCGTCAAGATGGATTAGGTCATATAATTCTTGCAGTGTCATATTATCTTAAATCTACGGTGATTTTTAAATTATACCTTCTTCCTGTCAGGTAGTTCGGGCTTGCCCATTGCTGACCGTAGGCGTCGGCTACCCAGAAATACGAGTTCACATTTCGCCATCCTACTACGTTGAATACCTCAAACTGGATAGCCCATTGCTTGACATGCTTGGCGCTTGGCTTGCGCATGAATTTCGCCGTCTGGGCGTTGAAGACATACGTAGCGCCGAGGTCAATACGTTTGTACATTGGCATACGTCCCCATGCCTGGTTATTACGCGGGGCGTAGTAGGGCTGACCTTCCGAAAACTGCATCTTTAGATGGAATTTGAGTTGAGGCAGGCGAGGAATGTAGTCCTGAAAAAGCATCGAGAAATTATACCGCTGTTCCGTAGGACTCGGGATCCATGCACCGCCTTCGTTCATTCGTTGCCGTGCTACCATGGTAGAGAAAGATATCCAACTGTCAGCCCCCGGCACTAATTCGCCGTATAACTTCAGATCCAGACCACCGGCATAGCCGCGTGAATCATTGCGTCCGGAGTAGCGAACACGCACATTATCAACCGTATAGCTTTCCATGCGGTCGATATATTTGTAATAACCCTCTGCTGTCAGTTTGAATGGTCTTCCCCATGCTCGGAAGTAATAATCGCCGCCCAGCACGACATGTACAGAGCGTTGTGCTTTCAAATCTCTGTTCAGTTGGATACGTGTCACACCCATTTCATCCGTTATAGTGTCACGCAACTCTTTGTAGAAAGGAGCTTGATAATATAAACCGGTTGCCAGACGGAAGCAGAAATCGCGTTTCCACCCCGGTATCCATTCTACGCTCGCCCGCGGTGAAGGAAGCACCTCGTTATTCCAGCTCCACCATTGGAGTCTTCCGCCTACTGTCAGGATCCATTGCCCGGAGCGGGTGTTCCACTTATGTTGGTTCTGGATATATGCTTGAACTCGGGCGGAAGTCATTGCGCTGTCGCCACGCATGGCGTAGTATAGTTCCATCGAATGACCGTCATCGGGCATTGAATAACCGGCGGAGTCGCGCCATTCCCATTCACTGATCCGGTCTTTGATTCGTTCTGCCTGACCGCTCAAACCCCATGTAAGGAGGTTGTTCCCGTGAGTCCAACTGCCATGGTGCGCAAGTGAGAAAACACCCGCCTCCAAACTGTTACGGGCATGCTGGTGAAAAATACCGGTGCCTAAAACAGAAGTCTGACCTTCACTCGGATCTTTCAGTTCGGTAGTTATATTGCCGGCTGATGAGCCGTCAGCTGGCGCATTGGACAACACGTACTGGCCTGTGATGTCGAAATTCTCTCGTTCATTAGTGTAAAAACCGCTTGCGTCAAAACCTATTTCTACTTCTTCGCTGACTTGGCCTTTTGCGCTCAGTGCCCCAAAAGCGGTCAGGAATTTGTCTTTCTCCTGCCCCTCGTAATAGATATTCAGTGCTTTTGCGTTCTGCCCGCCGAATGACTCGCTCAGCGAATCCGGAGAAAAACGGTAGTCGTTCTGACTCACGTTCCCCAAAAACGACATCGTCCAAGGCTTTTGTCTTTTGTCTTTCGACTTTCGACTATTATATCAGGTGTCTTCGAAAAACGATGCAAAGGTACTGCCTTTTTNNTTTCTACTTCCAACCTTCCATGTTATATAGGTCTGGTAATCAATATAAGTAGGCTGATAATTGCCGGCTGTAGCTAATCCTCCCAGCATATATTTGCTGGTTTTATACCGTAATCCGTGCATCATACTGTACGTACTGTCGCCATGGCCTACATAGATGTTGGCGCCTAACAGACTGGCACTGATACTGGCCTCAAAGGCTGTCGGTCTTTTATAGGTGATATCCAGCACGGAAGACATCTTGTCACCGTACTGCGAACCATAACCGCCTGCCGAGAAATGGACGTTCTCCACCATCTCCGGGTTTACGAAAGAAAGACCTTCTTGTTGTCCGCTGCGGATTAATAGAGGACGGTGAACCTCGATGCCGTTGACATATACCGAGTTCTCGTCAAACGAACCGCCGCGGACATTATACTGACTGCTCAATTCGTTGGTCTGGCTCACACCGGCAAAAGTAATCAGCAGGCTTTCGATGGAACCGCCGGTGGCATCCGGCATCACACGTGTCGTAGAGGCGTCTATCCTGTCCATCGTGCCCTGGGTATGCTTGATTCCGCGAACTTCAATCTCCGTAAGGACTTGCTCGTCTGTCAGCAATTGGACATTGATATTCAGCACCTCTTTCAGGTCGATAATCCGCTGCTGGACAGAGGTGTAACCAATCATGGAGAAGTTCAGCACCACTGTGTCAGTCTCTTCCAGAAGCAACTCGTAGTACCCGTTTCTATTGGTTGACGTACCGCCTAATAGTTCACCGGTATTGGGAGCATGTTTCCATGCCGCTACATTCGCCAACTCGATACCTATATTGTCCTGGTCCGTTACATACCCGTACACACGTGCCGTGCGCGCGTGTAAAAAAGTAACGAAGGGACTGAGTACGAAGTACAAAATCAAAAAAGTTACTATTTTTAAGATTTTAACCATAGAGAGAATGTCGAGGTTTTGTAGAGGTTTTGCAGAGGTTTAACCGAGGTTTTATGTTATGCCCCAAATGTACTAATTTTAAGATTTGCTTTTTCTTGGAACTTTCTATTTCCCCTCTCCTTGGGAGAGGGTTCGGGTGAGGTCCTCAATATATGCCGTCAACTCTTCTCCTCCTAATCCTGTCTCGGAAGACGTCACAAAGACAGGAGGCAGTTCTTCCCATTCCTCCAATAATCGTTCTTTGTACTTTGCCACTTTGTCACTTAGTGCCACGCGCCCTAACTTGTCGCCTTTGGTGAATACGATGGCGAACGGCACACCGTTTTCGCCTAACCAATTGATAAAATCCACATCTATCTTCTGTGCCTCGTGCCGGCAGTCAATCAGCACGAACAGACACACCAGTTGTTCGCGGTACAGACAATACCGCTCGATCATCGTCTTCAGCGCCTCGCGTTGTTTCTGTCCCGCCTGCGCATACCCGTACCCCGGCAAATCCACGAAAAAACAGGTCTGCTGTGCTCCTCTCTCCCTCCCTTGAGGGGAGGGGTGGGGAGAGGTTGTTACTTCGAAATAATTAATAAGCAGCGTCTTTCCGGGCTTCTGACTCGTCTTGGCGAGTTTCGGGTTATGACATAGCATATTAATGAGGCTTGATTTGCCTACATTGCTTCGCCCGATAAACGCGTACTCCGGCAGATTACTCTGCGGACAATCCTTCACGTCCTGATTTGATATAATATATTTCGCACTCGTAATCATTCCATCAATCCATCATTCCATCAATCCATCATTCTTCTATGTTTCTTTGCCCACATGCAGAACCCGCAAAGGCATCCGAGTGTCACTAATCCTGCGATGAGATAACCGGCCCAGCGGTGCTCCGGCGCCATATTCAGTCCCTCAGGCGCAATGAGAATATAACTGCTGCAAACCATCGTCATGAACAGCGCTGGTATAAGTGCAACCAAGTACCCGAAACGGTACTTTCCTCCCTCCCTTGAGCGGGTGAAGAGCTCTGCTCGATCGGACGCCCAGTGGTCGTCCGTAGAACAAA
>DEIW01000208.1:0-18490 GCA_002352705.1 Bacteroidales bacterium UBA2764
AAGCAGAAATTCTTCATTGATACGATATAGAACAGACTGGTCACAAGCTTTTTAACAACTCCTATGCCGAATAAAGAAGAACGTTATCGCTCCCTGCTCCCGCAGATAGAATCCTTGGTTTCCGGAGAAGCGGATGTTATTGCCAATATGGCCAATATCGCAGCAGTGCTGCATGATACTTTCGGCTTCTGGTGGACCGGTTTCTATCGTGTGGCAAATGACAGGGAATTGGTTCTCGGTCCTTTTCAAGGACCTGTGGCGTGTACCCGAATTCCTTTCGGAAGAGGAGTGTGTGGTACGGCTTGGAAGGAGGCTCAGACGGTCATTGTTCCGGATGTTCATCTTTTTCCCGGACACATTGCTTGTTCGTCAGCTTCCAATAGTGAGATTGTCGTTCCTGTTTTCCAGGACGGAGCAGTCGTTGCCGTTCTGGATATTGATAGCAAAGACTTCAATACCTTCGATTCTATCGACTCTCTCTACCTCTCCCGAATCACCTCGCTTCTGTATCATTAAAAACATTCAAAGAGGTAAAAAAACAATAAAAGTGTCATACACTATTGTGTATGTCATTNNCATTTTTTTTTTGTAACTTTGCCGCCGATTTAGGTTTTTTAAATAAAAACATGATGAATTGAGCCGCTTCGCTGAATGATGTAATGATGAACGTAAAGGATGCTAAATATAGAGACAAACTAATGCAATTTGCTATTCGGATAGTTAAACTTAAGAATTATCTAAATGAACAGATGCATGAGTATAACATAGCAGACCAGATACAGCGTTCCGGAACGGCTATTGGAGCACTGCACCGCGAAGCAACCTTTGCTGAAAGTGATTTGGATTTTATCCACAAGCTTTCTATTGCCCAGAAAGAATGCAATGAAACGTTGTATTGGCTGGAATTATTAAAGGCGACGGGATATTTGGATGAAACGCAATTTGCAAGCCTTTATCAAGATGCAGAGGAAATCATGCATATGCTCACCGCCAGCATTGTGACAACTAAGAAACGTTTGAACAAACAATAATCCCATCATTAAAATCATCAATCCATCATTAAGCTCGCGTAGCGAGCGACTCAATACATCATTTAAAATATGACAGCGATTGAATTCAATCATGTAAGCAAGCAATACCGTCTCGGTTTGGTCTCAACCAAGACCCTGAGCCATGATATCCGCCGTTGGTGGCTGACGAGCGTCTTACGTCAGGAGGATCCGTATCTGAAGATCGGCGAGACCAACGATCGTGCTACCAAAGGTAACTCGGAGTACGTATGGGCACTCCGGGACATCGATTTCAAGGTCGAGCAAGGTGACGTTGTAGGCATCATCGGCAAGAACGGTGCCGGCAAAAGCACGTTGCTGAAGTTGTTAAGTCGTGTCACAGGACCTACCACCGGTACTATCCGTGCCCACGGACGTATCGGTTCGCTCTTGGAGGTCGGAACAGGTTTCCACGGCGAGATGACGGGTAGGGAGAATATCTTCATGAACGGCGCTATCCTCGGTATGACGCGTAACGAGATCCAAGCCAAGTTGGACGAGATCATTGATTTCTCCGGCTGTGAGCGTTATATTGACACCCCTGTCAAACGTTACTCCTCCGGTATGACTGTCCGCTTAGGCTTTGCCGTTGCTGCTTTCCTGGATCCTGAGATCCTCGTCGTGGACGAAGTCCTCGCCGTCGGCGATGCCGAGTTCCAAAAGAAAGCCATCGGCAAGATGAAAGACGTCTCCACCGGTGAAGGAAGAACAGTCTTGTTCGTTTCCCATAATATGACTTCAGTGAAGTCTCTTTGTAAGACAGGTATCCTGTTGGAGAACGGAATGTTAAAAGAGATGGGACATGTGGATCAGATTGTAAGTCATTATCTCCGCGGAGGCAGCGAGATAGATAACTATAAGCATTGGGATATCCCGCAGTATAAGAATGGCGGTTTTGAATTGCTGGAAATCGGCATTCGTCCGAAAGGTGGTACTTACACAGACGTGATGCGTGTAACGGACGAACTCGAATTGGTTGTTCGTTATCGCCTTACTGAACCCAAAGAACGTTTTTGGCTCACATTCCACATGAAGAATGAGCAAGGAGAGAAGATTTTCTCTTTTAGTGCCGGAAACGAACAAGTAACACAAGAAAAATCCAAGGGAGAATATGAGCAAATATGTAATATCCCCGCTAATTTCTTAAACTGGGGCAATTATGCCATTGATTTTCATGCAATCCAACAACTCTCATCAATAGAATGTTTAGTATATGAATCCGATATGATATCTTTCACCTTAGCTGGCCGAGCAATGGAGGTTGGCGGTTGGATGGGCAAAGAACCGGGAGACGTAACACCACGTTTTGAATATGAAGAGCAGAAAATAGGATGATTAATTCACTGATAAATATTACCGAAACCCAGTCTTCATTAGAATCATTGTTTGATTGGATTCAGAGACGCAATGAAGAAGTGACTGTGTCCGTAGAACAGATTCCTTTCTCAGATATGAAGGGCTGGTCAACGGATGCTGATGGATGTCTGCGTCATGAATCCGGTCGGTTCTTTTCCATCGAAGGAATTCATGTTCGGACTGACGTCGGAGAAATTCATGAATGGGAACAACCGATTATCAACCAACCGGAGATAGGATACTTGGGTATATTGACGAAAGAGATAAATGGGACTCTCTATTTCTTGATGCAAGCGAAGATAGAACCGGGAAATGTCAATTGTGTGCAAATCAGCCCGACACTTCAGGCTACCAAAAGTAACTATACTCAGCAGCATAAAGGACGAAAACCCTTATATTTAGAGTATTTCCAAAATGCAAAACCTCATCAAGTACTCTTGGATCAATTGCAATCTGAGCAAGGTGCACGTTTCTTGCGTAAACGTAATCGCAATATCATCATCAAAGTGGATGAAGAAGTTCCGGTATATGAGGACTTTGCATGGATGACTTTGGCGCAAATAAAAGAACTGATGCACCATGATAATATGGTGAATATGGATACCCGTACAGTTCTTGCCGGCTTGGATTTCGGTCAGTTTGAAATAGGTAAAGAGGCGTTGCAACAGATGTCTCCATTTGGTAGAGATATGATTGTTTCTTCGCAAACGCACAAAGCGTACAATACCATGAATGAACATCTGTCATGGTTGACGCAACTAAAATCTATTGCAGAACTAAGTGTACGTTATGTGCCGTTAAAGAATATCGGTGGCGGATGGAAACAAGATGAGTACGAAATTAGTCGCAACGATAAGAAGTATTTCCGTGTTATTGGTACGAAAGTAAATATCTCGAATCGAGAAGTTACATCTTGGTGCCAACCCTTAGTGCAGCCGATGCAGCAAGGACTTTGTGCGTTTGTTATTAAGAAGATTAACGGCATCTATCATTTCTTAGTGCATGCGAAGATGGAGTGTGGCAACATGGATGTATATGAATTGGCGCCAACGGTACAATGTCTTACTGGTAACCTGCAGGATGTGCCTAAGGCCTCTTGGCCGGCATTTGCGGAATATGTGCTGAATGCACAACCTGCCCAGATACTCTATGATACACTCCAATCCGAGGAAGGTGGACGTTTCTATCATGAGCAGAACCGTAATATGTTGGTTGAGACAGAAGAGAATTTCCCGATAGATGTCCCCTTTGACTATCACTGGATGACACTTGGGCAGATTCATGAGTTTATGAGGTTTAATAATTACATCAACATTCAAGCTCGCAGTTTGATTGCTGCAATCAAATACGTTTAATGAATATGGAAAAAACATCAAACATTAAACATCAAACATCAACACAACGTTTCGTTGTTATTGGTTGTGGCAATATCGCGCAGCGTTGTTCTATTCCGGCATTGATGAATTCCGGAGTTACGGAAGTTGTGTGCGTGGTAGATACAGACGAACGCAAACGTGAGATTGTGGAAGGCCGTTTCGGGCTGCCGTTTGAGACGGATTTGCATTATGTTTTGGAGACATATGACTTTGAGTCCGTCTATATCTCTACGCCTAATGCTATTCATGTACAGATAGTGGAGCAGGTGGCTCCGTATTGCAAGAATATTCTTTGTGAGAAACCGCTTGCCGGTTCAATGGCAGATGCAGAACGCATAGCGGAATTAGGCAAGCGATATAGCATTCCTATCTTCGAGGGATTTATGTATCAATTCCATGCGCAGCATAAGATTAAGAACCAACTGATTGCAGATGGCGCTATTGGCGAACCGCAACTCTTTCAAGGTTGGTTTGGCTTTCCACCTATTGCAGATACGGATTTCCGCTATCGGAAAGCCCTTGGCGGCGGCTGTGTACTGGATTCTTGTGCATATCTCGTCCATTCGGCACGTCACTTCTATGGATGTGAGCCGAAGAATGTATATGCTGTCCTGAGTCAAGAACCGGGTCGCGAGGTAGAGACGCATGCTACTATACTGTTGGATTTCGGTCAGGGTAGAGTGGCAAACTTGGTGTCCGGCTTTAATAACAAGTACAAGAGCCAGCAGGTTATTTGGGGAAGCAAAGGATTATTGTCGTTGGAACGCGCTTATGCATTGCCTCCGGATTTTCAATCCACGCTGACGATTGAGACACAAGAAGGAATCACGCAACAAACCATGCCGGCATGCAATCACTTTGAAGAAGAGATGCGTTATTTCGTGGCTAATTGTGCCACATCTGCTGAGGCTTGGCGCGAGGAGTTCTTGAACCAAACGAAAGTGCTGATGCGAGTAAAAGAATTTGTTGTCAAAGAGAAAATCTAAGATTATGAGCAAGAATATTTATGTAACTATGCCTACACTGGCTCCACTCAATGAAGTGGATGCCTATCTGCAACAAGTGTGGGAATCCGGAGTGATGACGCATAACGGTCCCTTGCTTCGTAAGTTTGAACACGATGTGGCGGAATGGCATGGTATGCAGCATCATACGGTGGTGGTGAATGGTACGATTGCTTTGCAATTGGCCATTCGTGCATTGGGCTTAAAAGGAGAGATCATCACTTCTCCCTTCTCGTTCATCGCTACTACAAGTGCCATTATGTATGAAGGTTGCACTCCTGTGTATGCTGACATCAATCCCGAGACATTGAATATTGATCCGGCTAATGTAGAAGCTGCCATTACGGATAAGACGGTAGCCATTATGCCGGTGCATGTGTTTGGTAATACTTGTGAGATAGAAGCAATAGAAGCAATCGCCAAGAAGCATAATCTCAAGGTAATCTATGATGCCTGCCACTCGGTAGGCGTGCGATACAAAGGCAAAAGCGTTTTTGCATATGGTGATATCTCTTGCACCAGTTACCATGCTACCAAGATGCTTAATTCCGGAGAAGGTGGAGGATGTTACACCAACGATGCAGAATTGGATGCCAAGATGAAACGTATCCGATTCTTCGGTTTCTCGGAAGATAAGACAAATGTGGTTGAAGAAGGCTCCAACCTCAAGATGACAGAGGTGCATGCTTCGGTTGGTTTGGCGAACCTCAAATACCTGCAAGCCGCATTGGATGACCGCAAAGAGAAATATATGCTTTATAAGCAATTGTTATCAGCCAATCCGAACTTGCATTTCCAACGTATCAATGACGATAGTTGCAACTACAGTTATTTCCCGGTTATCTTCGATTCGGAAGAAACGTTACTGAAAGTAGATGCCGCCCTGCAGGCAGAGCATGTCTTTGCGCGCCGCTATTTCTATCCTTCGCTCAATACCTTTACGGATATCGTCCCGTATGTCAAGATGCCTAACAGCGAAGACATTGCCAGCCGCATCCTTTGCTTGCCGTTATATTTCACACTGTCGAAGGACGATGTAGAAAGAATCGCAAAGATAATGCTGAAAGCACTATAATGAAAACTACCAAGTCATCTGCCTCCCGAAGCACTATGGCAGGAGCGATGAGGAGGTGGAGAGAGTAATTAAAATAATTATGAAAAATTAAATATATAGATATGGAAAGAATCATTGTAAAAAAATTCGGTCCTATACAGGAAGTTGATATTGAAATTAAGAGATTTACTGTTTTTATAGGTACTCAAGGATGCGGGAAGAGTACTATTTCAAAACTGCTTACGATATGTCGTGATTTATATTGGCGAGCAGTAGTTGCAAGGAAGGATAATCCTAAAGATATTTTTAGAATGTACGGGATAGATACATATTTTAAGCCGACAACATACATAGAATACATAGATGAAGAATTAACAATAAAGTATAGTAAAGGCAAGTTCTCTGGAGAAATGCAAGGATGTACTGAAAAAGAGTATCGGAGCATTCAGAATGAACTATTTGTTTCTACCGCAGAGTCAATGTTGCATACACTGGGATTTGAAAAATTAGATGATATTAAGGGAAATATAACTGAATCTCGCATACTTTTTGCCAATATCAAAACATTGATGTATATTCCAGCAGAGCGTATAATGGCAGGACAACTATCTTCTGCATTGGCGAGTCTCGTTGTTGCTAAAGTACCATTGAGCAACTCATTGATGGAATATCTGAGCTTTTTCGAAAAAGCTCAGAAAGAGTTTCCGAACTATAAAGTACCATTTTTAAATGCGGAATTACAGAATAGGGATAACGAAAAATATATCAAAGTAACGTCAGGGATGAAGAGTGAGTTAGTACCATTATCTGTGTGTTCTTCTGGTTTGCAGTCTGTCTTTCCTATGCTAATGGTTATTGATTACTGCGTTAAAAATAATTACTTTGATGCTTTTGTGATTGAGGAACCGGAACTTAATCTTTATCCAACAAACCAAAGAGAGTTATTGCATTTCGTGTTACAACGATACAACAAGGTTAATAATAAGGAAGACGGAATCAATGTAATACTAACAACCCATAGTCCTTATACCTTGAGTATATTGAATGTAGCACTCATGGCAAGTATCGTTGCGGAAGATACGGATTTTACGGAAGAAGTCAATGCAATTGTTCCTGAAGATGAGCAATTAAATCCGAATGATTTGGCAATATATGCATTAAGTGATGATGATCAATTATGCTGCAAGAATTTGTTGGATGAGAAAACGAAATTGATAGGAATGAATGCATTAGATGCCGTATCAGATGTCATAGGAAGTGATTTCCGGAAGTTGCAGCAATTGTATTTAAAACATCTCAAGAAATGATTAATTCAACGAGTATACCGGTTGCAATAAGCCAGCTCAAACTACGTTTCGCTTTTAGAGGATATAATCCTTCAATTCTCCAATGCATAGACGAAACAATTGAGTCGGAGATAATGGTTGTTGATGACGAACAAACTCATATCTCGCATTTTACGCAAGACGAGAATCAAAGAATGCGTTGTATGACGGTAAAGAATGCTAATCAGAAGAAATTTTATCTGTTGGCTATTGATAATCGTTTTATATCCAATCGTCCTGGGGGTATTGCAGATTGCGCATTATTTGATGAACTACAGTTTAATTTTGTTGAGTTTAAAACCAACGCATTGGGAAATTCCATTCCACAGATAGAATATACATATAAAGATGCATTGGGACAATTGGAGGCAACTTACACATTGTTCCGTAATAAAATAAATGCAGCGGGGGTTGATTTTGATCACAAAACTGAGGTGCATTGTTTTATTACAGTAGCAAACCACTTTCCTCGACAATCAGCTATCGAGCAAAATATAGTAAAAGAAGCAGCGGATGGTGTGAACCACTTAGATTTGAGTTTTGAACCCGAAATTCAAATATCATAGCCGAAGACTATCTACCGACCGAAAACCGACTCATAACCGAGAGACAAATAAAAAATCAACACAATAAGTGAACTATTTGATAACATATGAGAACTCTGTTTTTGTTGCCAAACAAGATCCGCGTGTAATCATGCAGCAAATACAGATGATTGAGATGCAGAAGCCCATGCTGTCCGGTTTATATACCGATACAGTCAATATTGCTTATTGTCAGCAAGCCCTGAATGTGCTCGAAAATGATTTTGTGCAGGGCTTTACAAAGGTAGAAGATTACAAACAGAGTTTACGTAACGAACTAACAAGAGTGCCCATCAATGTTTTCAACGCTTCGTGGGCGGCGTCAAACATCTTAATCCATTTGAAGTTGGCTTTGCAGAATGCTTGTCCGTTTGATGCGCTTCCTCATTGCGATATCCCTCTCTCGTTAGGTAGAGATGCGCTGATACAAGAAGTTTGCAAGGCAGCCAATAACTCGGTAGTAACTATGATCAGTCAGATTCTGTCTCTGGCTTTTAAGATTACCGATATGAACAAGGTTGGGCAGATGTTTTGGTTTTATAATACAATCATTGCGCAAATAGGGCAGAACCCGCAATATGAGAACGCACGTAATTTGCTCAATTGGGCAAAAGGTCAAAGAGCGTATGCCTATCTCGCTATGGCTACAACCTTGATTGGCGGAGCAGCAAACGTAGCACATATTATCTCGGAAGCATCAGCACAGCGCGATATTGAACAATATGGACAACAACCATTAATATTTTTATAATCTATCAAACCGACCGATGAGCGGGAGAAGAGCGGGAGAAGACCGAGAGACAAATATACAAAGAAAGCATGACGCATGTGAGAATTGAAGAGTCTTTGTGAATAGAAAAAATGCTACTATTGCAGGCAAATAGAATTAGAAAAGATACTTATAATCCATGGCGATTAGGATTCCTGTAGAAAAACAATGAATGGATATCGATACATAGAAGTAAGATTGACTGAATGGAATGATTTGTTTCGACTGAATCAATCATTCTTAGAGCATTTTGTGTTTCGCGGACAAGGAGATGCAACATGGCCATTGGAAACATCATTGCGAAGGATGATTATTGGATATCATACGGAAAAGATTTCTCCAGAGCGAATAGAACTTTATGAACAGCAAATGCTTGCGGAGTTTAAATGGAAATATCCGAGTTATCAAACAAATGTTAGTCTTGTGCCGGGAGAAGGCGATATTCTAGAGTGGTTGTCTCTTATGCAACACTACGGAACAAGAACAAGATTGATGGATTTTACACAATCGTTATTTGTTGCGTTATATATGGCTTTGTATGGGGCAGACAATTCGGATTTTGCCATTTGGGGATTAAACTGTGATATGATAGATCCAACGCTATTAAAGAGGCACGGCTTATTTAATAATAGCATGTATGATGCTGCTGAAGCCACATTTCCCAAGAAGCCTGTAATCCCATGGGAAACGACGGTACAATTATACCTATTTCGCCCCAAAATATGTAATGAACGCATTAGTCGTCAACAAGGACTGTTTGTCATGCCATCTGCTATCACGAAGGAATTTAATGCAGTATTGTCAGAGTATTGCCCAATGGATAGTCCGATTATAGTAAAAATAGAAGATTTAATTAAGCAATCCAATGTACCAGAGTTAGCATCTCAAAACTATGGTGTAATCAAGTTTGTTATTCCTAATAATATGCGATATAGTTACACACGTGCACTGGAGGAAATGAATATTTCGGCAGAAACAATGTTCCCAGGATTGGCAGGATTGGCTCAATCAGTGAATCGTTTACGCAATGAATATTAAAGAATAATGAATACATTAGCAGATATATTACGATATTACGATGATCCGAATAGGAAAGGTTTTGACTCCTATGATGTGTCTTGCGACATAAAANNAATTAGAAGGCGTGGCGGCTCAAGCCGAAATCATGGCAATGACATTTGCAGAGGGGGGAGGAAGTAATGATTGGGGAACATATTATGGTCCTATGTTAACAGGAACCTCGCAAGACGGTGGTGCAGTATATGTGCCGGACTACCGTGATATATCAGTAGATTATTTGCAATATTGGGAGTTGCGTACAAAGATAACAAAGAATCCTCTCCTGTTAATGAGATATTCCGGACTTATCTATGATTTTAAGAAAAAAAATACAGGAGAAGAACCCGATTATAAAGGAATTAAGTTAAAATACATTGAAGCTATAGTAGAGGTTATAAATGGCAACTATTACAAATATTCTGTTTCTGGGGTATATTATGCAGAGCGAGCATTTTCCTGTGCATATGCTTTGCATAATAGTGAGTTGGTTGCGAAGGTAAAAGATTCTTTGTTAACTCTTAATGAACGGTATAGAAACGAATTGCAAAGTCCGGGACTTTGGGGACGATTATTTGAACTTGTAATTAGATATAAAGAAGCATTGTCCAAAGAAGAATTGAATAATATAGTAAAAGAAAATGAAGAACGATATGAGAAATTGTTAAGAAAGTGTCGCGAAGAAGGTGAAAGTACTGATCAATATGGACATTTGCTGAAAGAAGAAGTTGAATTGCTCTGCGATTATTATAATACCACAAGTGATATTGATAAGATTCGTGAGAAATTGGACAACTTGTTAGACGCTATAAATATTTCCGCAGACCTACGAGGACCAATGTGGCTGCATGGAATGCTGATGCAAATGCAAGCATTATATCGCAAATATCATTTATATAAGGAAGCCAACCAGTTATATATTCCAATTCAAAAAGAAGGCAGTGATATTTTAGGCAGTATGCAGAAATTTGAAACGTCTATACCTTTAGATAAGGTTTCAGTGGATGCGTACATCTCTGAGGTGTTGCAAGGTACTCCGAAGGATGTTTTTGAACGATTTATATATAAGAATATTCCTAATTTGTCATACGAAAAGCAACGACAAATCGAGGAGGAAAAACAGGCTCCTTTGTTGAGTATGATACCGACAGTGATATATGATTCGGAAGGAAATCCTCAAGTTAGATTGGGATACGGGGAAAAGGATGAGGAAGAAAATAAATTGATGTATGGGATGTGGCGACGGATGTTGGTGTCGGCAATTTTTTTAAGAATACAAATTAATGCTATGGAAAAAGAAGAAATATTTACCTATGAAACAGTAATGAAAGCTCTCCGTGATATGCCTTTCATAGCCCAAGGTCATATTGGTATTATTGAGCGTGGTGTAAAAGCATATTTTGATAATGATTATTTAATTGCTTGTCACTTGTTAATTCCTCAGTTTGAATCTGCTATACGTATGATAGTTGCGATGGAAGGTGGCGATATATTGCGATCAAGTAAAAATCCTACTGATGGCGATGAATATAAATCTATGGAAGGGCTTTTAGGTAGTGAACAATTAAAGAGCATTTTGCCTGAGGACACCATAGTCTATTTTAAGGATTTGTTTACAGCAAAAGCAGGGGCAAACTTGAGAAATTCTGTAAGTCACGGGTTGTATCCAATTGATTTCTTTAATAATACTATGGCAGATAGAATTATACATGCTCTAATGGTTTTGACAAAAGTAGAGCTTAGTAAGAAATAGCGAGTTATATCCACCGGCGATTGGAATATCACTGAGAGAAAAATGCTAACAAGGATAAAAGAATAAAAACAAATAACTATGTGTGAAACATTTTGGATAATGATTAGTGCGATAGCAACGGCATTAATGGCGATAGCCACCTTTATTACGATAGCTATAACATTGAAACAGAATAGAGAGGCTATTCGCGCAAGGTTGTTGTTTTCTATTTTGCGGAAAGATGATGCTGTTTTTCTGAAAATAGCGAATGTAGGAAATTCAGTAGCAACGGATATTCATATCCATTTCTCTCGAAATTTTAAGGAAATGTTATTAGCCGATGGTCTTAGAGAAAAATTTGAGTCATTAGAGCAAATCTCATTCTCTATAGATGCAAAGGATGCTAAATATTATAAAATTATCCCAACGATGGATGAAGATGGTGGTGGATTCTATACATATGGTGAAAAAGAAAGATTCACTCAAAAAGATATAAATGAATGGCATAAAAGAAATGATAAAATTGAATTTGTAGTTTCAGGCACATATAACGGAATATATCAGTTTAACGAGCGAATGTCAATTTATGCTTTCTTGAATGTTGGCGCAGTAGAGATTAATGAAGTGGCATCGGTGCTTCGTAGACAGAATGAACTACTAAAAAAGATAGAATCAGCTTTACAACCATTGAGAGTATCAAAATAATCAAATCACAATAAACCCTTTATTAATCATAGTAGCAAGATGATAGAGGCGTGAAGTGTATGTATAAAACAGAAAAATATACAAATTATATGAAACAAATAATTATCATAGGAACTGGCGCAGTTGCAGCAGAATTGACAATGTACTTGAGAGACATTCATGATGTTGTGCTCAAGGGTTATCTGGAGTATGATTATAATCTGGAAAAATATTACAACACATACAATTATGAAAAACCTGTCTTAGGTGACTTGGATACATATATCCCAGAAGAAAATGATTATTTCTTGATAGGAGTGTCGAATGTGCCATTCAGACTTAAGGTGATAAATGCAATAAAAAGCAAAAATGGTAAATTTTACACATTGATTCATCCAACCGCACTAATCGCATTAGATGCAAAAATAGGAGAGGGATGTACTATAGCTCCGTTTAGTATGGTTGGTCCCCATGCAAGCATCGGAAATTATAATTTACTGACATCCTATTCTGCTATTAGCCACGACTGCGTACTGGGAGATAATAACACATTCTCTTCTGTAATTGTGTGCGGTAGAGTCAAAATAGGAAACAATAATACATTTTATATACGCTCAACAGTGCAGCCGGATTTGACAATAGGAAACAATAATGTCATTGCTGCAGGGATGATTGTTGATTCTAATCTTGGAGACGATGCGACTGTATTTTATCGCTTTAAGGAAAGAGTTCTAGCAATTCCAAAACAAAATTGATTATGCAAAAATCAGTAATAGAATATTTATCAAAAACAGCAACAGCTTTCCCAAACAAAATAGCTGTTAACGATGAGAAAGAGGAAATAACTTTTTCGCAATTATGGCAAAATGCCGCAAACATCGCTAATGCTTTGCAAAACATAGTACCACCTCGTCAACCCATTGGAGTGTATATCCCGAAAGGTTGCAAGATGGTGACATCCTTTGCTGCAATCAATATGGCTGCGGATTTCTACGTGCCCTTGGATACCAAATCTCCGGCTCAGCGAGTAACTTCTATCTTATCAACCCTTGAAGCAAAGGTAGTAATCACAGATTCGGCTCATAAAGAAGCATTGTCGGCGTTCTATAAAGGAGAGATATTGGTTTTTGAGGAGTGTATATCTACTATTAGCGAATCGCAGGTTTTGCGTTACGAAAAAGAGCAGATTGACACAGATCCGATTTATTCTATCTTTACATCTGGTAGCACCGGAGTTCCAAAAGGTGTTGTTGTCTCTCATCGTGGAGTAATAGATTATATCGATTGGGCTGTAGATACGTTTAAGATTGACTCCACATCCGTTATCGGTAATCAGGCTCCGTTCTATTTCGATAACTCGACATTAGATATCTATCTAATGTATGCAACTGGTGCCACGCTGAATATTATCCCGGAAATCAACTTTGCTTTCCCTGCCAAACTCATTGACTACCTCAACGACCAAAAGATAACCTTTGTGTTCTGGGTTCCGTTTGTGTTGGTAAATGTAGCAAATATGGATATCTTGGCATCGAAGAAACCGCAATATCTGCGTGATATCTTCTTTGCCGGAGAAGTGATGCCGAATAAGCATCTGAACTATTGGCGAAAGCATCTGCCTGATTGCCGATATGCAAACCTCTATGGACCTACAGAGATCACAGTGGATTGCACGTATTATATAGTTGACAGAGAGTTCTCAGATGATGAGCCCTTGCCAATCGGAATTCCTTGTCGCAACAGCGATGTAATGATTCTGGTTGATAGAAAACGTCTTGCCCAGCAAGGTGAGCAAGGAGAATTATGCGTCCGTGGAACCTCATTGGCGTTAGGCTATTATAATAACCCGGAGAAAACAGCCGATGCGTTCATCCAAAATCCACTCAATACACACTACCCGGAGACCATCTATTGTACCGGTGATGTGGTGTATGAAAACGAACGAGGAGAGATTATGTATGTCGGTCGCATTGACTCGCAAATCAAACACAATGGATACCGCATCGAATTAGGTGAGATAGAGACGGCTATATTGGGTAGTAATTTAGTGGACAATTGTTGTGTATTGTACAACAATAAAGAAAAGCAAATTGTGCTTGTTTATCAGGCAGAGCAGGAACTGAATATAGCCGCTTTGCGCAAAGCTATTGGAGAAAAGATTCCCAAATACATGCTGCCAACGGAGTATCATCGCGAGGAAGTACTCAAACAGAATACCAGCGGCAAAATTGATCGTGCTTTTTACAATAAACAGGTGAATAAGTAACCAATTTTCTTTAAAAACGAAGAAAAATTGCAAAGTTATGGCATATACTCTTGTATATGTCATTTTTTTTTTGTACCTTTGCATTGCGAAAATATATATATACTTATATGAAAGATCCGAATCGTATCCTTTTTATCTCGCAGGAGATCAATCCATACCTGGTAGAAGAGACACCCATCCGAATTCTTAATCGTCAGCTGCCGGAGTATTTTCAGTCGCATGGGTATGAGACCCGTACGTTCATGCCAAAGTTCGGTGAGATAAACGAACGCCGTAACCAATTGCATGAGGTGATTCGTTTGTCCGGAATGAATCTGATTATTGAGGATGCGGATCACCCGCTGCTAATAAAAGTAGCATCGATTCAATCGGCTCGTATACAGATTTATTTTATAGATAATGATGACCTGTTCCATCGTCGCAAAGGAGTTGTTGATGAGAAAGGCGTAGAGTATGCGGATAACGACGACCGGGTTATTTTCTATGCGCGCGGAGTGATAGAGACGGTGAAAAAGCTCCGCTGGACGCCGAATATCATATTATGCTCGGGGTGGATGAGTGCGTTAGCTCCTCTCTATCTGAAGAAAGCGTATGGAGACGAGCCGTTCTTTTCCAATTCGAAGATTGTACTGATGCTGGATGATAACGAATATACCAAGCCTTTCCCGACATCGTTTGCGGACAAGTTGAAGATAGAGGGTATCAGCAATACGGATGTTCGTTCGGTAGCCGGTTTCCCGGTTGGCTATGAGGAATTGATGCGTCTTGCCGTTGACTTCTCGGATGCCGTGGTATATGCAGCGCCGCATGTCAACCAGCGGGTGATGAATTATGCCGAGACGAAGGGTATACCTACGCTGCCCTATCAGGCGAATGAGGATA
This sequence comes from Bacteroidales bacterium UBA2764, assembly GCA_002352705.1. Classification (GTDB taxonomy): domain Bacteria; phylum Bacteroidota; class Bacteroidia; order Bacteroidales; family Paludibacteraceae; genus Colicola. Next base: position 15,138 of record DEIW01000208.1, read on the forward strand.
TAAATGAGGTTTGCCGCCGGCAATGGGAATTCTATCAGAGTTTATTGGAGAATAATGAATAAGCGGAAAGCAATATTATTATTTGTTTTAGCAGTGATAGCATGCTGTTGGACGGCATGCAAAGATGATGTGGCAAGCGCCGGTCAGGCGGTGCTGGATGAAGATGATGCAGTGATTGTATTAGTAGATACTTTCCCCCTGACATCCACTATTGACAGTTGTGACGCTATTATCTCTCAGGCAGACTCTTTTCTGTTAGGAGAGTTGGAGACGGACTACGGTCTGTTGCGTGGCTCTATTCTTACCCAGTTAGCATGCCCTACGGGGTACCGCTATCCGGAGGGCGCGGAAGTGGATTCGATATGCCTTTTCATGTACTATTCGAGTTGGGTGGGCGACAAGAATGCGCCTCTGGCAATCAATGCCTACATGATGGACAAGAACACATTCAGCTATACCGGCGTCTATCCTACCGATTTGAATATTGATGAATACTGTTCACGCAAAAGCACCATTCTTGCGAACTACAGTATCGTGGTGGCTTCCGAGAAACTGGACTCTGTGATGAATGATGACGGAGTATACATCCCGATGCTGAGAATGCGCGTGAATGATGATTTCCAGAAACATTTCTGGAGCATGCAGTCTTTTACTACACAGGATGATTTCAACAAGGCCTTCAACGGATTGTTGATAGAGAGTTCTTTCGGCTCTTCTACCATGCTCAATATCACGGATATAGCGCTCGGTGTATATTATCATTTCACCTACCAGCGCACCAACGGAGAGACCGTAACTGATACCACGGTGCATGATATGAAAGCCTTTTATGCCAATTCGGAGGTGCGTACCGTGAATCATCTGTCTTATCCGGATAAAAAAGAATGGATAGACAAGCTCAAGAATGATTCCGACACCTATAATTATATAATAGCGCCTGCAGGCGCGTACACACGCGTGACATTCCCGATGGCGGCCATCTCGGAGTCTATCCTGGAACATATGATCGAGGAGAAAGACGGATTGGAAATCCTGACCAAGCAGCCTTATGTCAACAAAGCGGAGGTACGGATCACCGTCACCAATAAATATAACGGTTCGGAGGCGGACAAGACGCGTAATGAATGGCTGCAACCGGCGCCGTATATGCTCTTTATCCGTGAGGAGAGCATGAAACGTTTCTTTGCTAACAGGGAACTGCCGAATGATACATGTGCGCTCCTCAGTCCACTGGTACAGGGCACGGATGCGGAAGGAAACTCAATCTATTACTATAGCTTTGACATGTCGGATTTCCTGACCAATCAGCTACGCAAGTCGTTCAACGACACGGATCTGAATATGCTGATGGTGCCGGTGAGTGTCAGTGCCGGTACTGCCGGAGTGAGCGAGTCTTCATACTCTGCGGTACGCCAGATGCAGTCGATGTCCGCCACTCAAATCAAGTCGGCGAAGAACGGTTTGAAATTCGAGATCGTGTACAGCGGATTCTCGCTGCCTTCCTTTACTGATTGAGAACACTGAACAACAGGCATAAAAAAACGCGGCTTAGACCGCGTTTTTTAGTTGTACCAGTTTCTCTTGTCCGAGTTTCTCTTCGGCGTAGGATTTGGTTACCGTGAAAGATAGTGTAGTGCCTGTTTTCTTCTTGTTCGGCATCTCGTACATGATATCCGTCATCACGGCTTCCATCAGTCCTCTCAGCCCTCGTGCGCCTAACTTGTATTCTAATGCCTTGTCCACAATAAAATCCAGGGCGTCATCGTCAAACGTCAGATTCACGTTATCCATCGCCATGAGTTTCTTATATTGCTTGGTCAGTGCATTCTTGGGTTCCGTCAGGATATTCCGCAGCGCTTCTTTATTGAGCGGATGGAGATATGTCAGCACCGGCAGACGGCCGATTATTTCAGGAATAAGACCATAGGACTTGAGATCTTGCGGCGCTATATATTGCAGCAAGTTATTCTTATCTACCTGTGCCGTCTTGGCTTGTGCGGCAAATCCCACTGCCTGGGTATTCAAGCGTTGGGAGATTTTCGTCTCGATGCCGTCAAACGCACCTCCGCAAATAAAGAGGATGTTCTTGGTATTGATTTGAATCAACTCTTGTTCCGGATGTTTGCGTCCTCCCTGGGGCGGCACATTGACAACGGAACCCTCCAGCATCTTCAGCAGGCTCTGTTGTACACCTTCTCCGCTCACGTCGCGGGTGATGGACATATTCTCGCTTTTACGGGCAATCTTGTCGATTTCATCGATAAAAACGATACCCCTCTGCGCCTTGGCAACATCGTAGTTGGCGTCTTGCAACAGTCGCACAAGGAGCGATTCCACATCTTCTCCTACATAGCCAGCCTGGGTCAGTGCGGTAGCGTCCCCGATAGCAAAAGGCACTTTGAGCATCTTGGCTATCGTACGTGCCAGAAGGGTCTTGCCTGTACCCGTAGAACCGACAAGCAGGATATTGCTTTTCTCTATCTCTACGTCGTCATTGCTAATCTCCTGAAGCACACGTTTATAGTGGTTGTACACGGCTACGGAGAGGAAGCGTTTCGCCTCGTCCTGACCGATGACATACAGATCCAGAAATTCCTTGATGCTTTGCGGAGTGGGCAAGGTGTTGAGATTGAGTTCCTCGCCGGCGGGACTGCTCTTGCGGGGCATGGCGCTGACCATCTGATGTCCGGCTTCAATACAATCCGTACAAATCAGGACATTGGCGTCCATGCCGGCAAACATCTCCGGCATCTCGCGTCCGCAGAAAGAGCAGGTGTGCGTGTTTTTATTGGAGTTACGGGCCATTATTCCTTACGGGTATATACTTTGTCAATCATTCCGTATTCCAGAGCCTCCGAGGCTGTCATCCAGTGGTCGCGGTCTGCGTCCTGACGGATCCGGTCCATGGACTTGCCGGACTTGTCGGAAATAATCTGGTAGAGTTCGTCTTTGAGTTTGAGAATCTCTTTGGCGGTAATCTCTATATCCGAAGCCTGTCCTTGTATGCCTCCTAACGGCTGGTGAATCATCACGCGGCTATGGGGAAGAGCGGCACGCATGCCTTTCTCTCCGGCAACGAGGAGCACGGCTCCCATCGAGGCTGCCAAGCCGGTACAGATGGTAGCTACTTTGGCTTTGACGAACTGCATGGTATCATAGATACCTAATCCGGCATATACGGATCCTCCGGGGGTATTGAGATAGAGGTTGATGTCCCGCTCGCTATCTACGGAATCCAGATAGAGCAGTTGCGCCTGAATGACGTTGGCGGTATAATCATTAACCTCGGTGCCGAGGAAGATCACGCGGTCCATCATCAAACGGCTGAACACATCCATCTGCGCCACATTCAG
>DEIW01000208.1:18505-18771 GCA_002352705.1 Bacteroidales bacterium UBA2764
ACGTTCAGTTGGCGCTCCTCCAGAATAGTGGGAGAGATATAGCCCCCCGAGGCAAGTACGGTATTCGCGCTCTGCGACAAGACCTTCTCCACATGCATGGAGTTGAGGCCTTGTGCAGCGGCGTATTTTAAGAAATCATTGTTCATGTACGATTTACCAAATGTACGATGTACGATTTATTATTTCTTCTCTGCGGCTTTTTTCTCTGCGCGTTTAGCCTGTGCCATCTGGATGTCATAAGCTATCGGCGAAGCGATGAACAGAGA
>DEIW01000116.1 GCA_002352705.1 Bacteroidales bacterium UBA2764
GTTACCGATAGCGGGTGTGGACAGCGAGATGTTACTGGCGAAAATAACCAACCCGAACAAGCGCATTTTACCCAAGCCGGAATTAGTGAATTATCTATCCGGCCGTAAAAATGAGGGCGCTGTAATATTGACAGTAGGAGCCGGCGACATCGACCGTTTGGTAGGAGATATCACGAAGGCGTTGGGATGAATACGAAGGCGCAAGTCATATGGAAAACCATCGGTATCGGTATTACTGCCGGATTACTGGTTGCGGCGATGATATGGGGCGTCAGGATGACTCCTTCTGAAGACCCGTGCCAATCGCTGGGGTATATCATCAAGGACAGAAACGAGCGTTTGTATCTGTCCGAAGCGGAGCTGATCCGGTTGTTGCAGGCGGAGAATATTTATCCGGTAGGGCGGCGTATTGACCATGGGTTGTTGCACCGCATAGAACATACGATATTAAGTCATCCGATGGTTAGGACAGCGGAATGTTATCTGACTCCCGCCAACGTGATGAAAATACAAATTACCCAGCGGGTGCCGCTTCTGCGAGTACGTAATGCGGAGGATATGTATATCATTGACACCGACCACCGGGTGATGCAGGCAAGGGCGGCGGTAAGGGACAGCGTTCTGGTCGTGACAGGAAACGTAAGCGTGAAAACAGCCTCTTCAGGCTTGGCGGAATTTGCCGAATGGCTACAAGACGAACCGTACTGGCGGAATATGATCGGCCGTGTGTATGTCCAAAACCCGTATCAGTTCTTTCTGTATATGAAAAAGCCGGATATGCCATGCGTCTTGTTGGGTGATTTGCGTGGGTACGATCGCAAATTAGCTAAATTGCGTACCTTTTTGGAAAATGGCGTCGAAGAAACAGCAGATAAGAAATACAGGGTGCTGGACATCCGTTTCCGTGGACAAGTAATAGGTAAACCTTAACGATAAAAAATGGCAAAAAGACAAGTTAAAACAGCAGACTCTCTTCCTTTGGTGGCTATTGATTTAGGTAGCGACAGCGTTCGTGCGGTTGCCGCCAGAAGAATAGCACCGGATTTATTCCGTATATTGGGTGTGGAGGAGCGTCCGCAGAAATTAGGTAATATATGCGTTGAGCAAGGTATTATCACCCAATCGAGTAATGCGGGATATGTAATTGCGGAGGTGCTGAAATTATTAGCCAACCGAATAGGGGTTGACGAACTGCCTACTGCGTTTATATGCGTAGGTGGCCAGTCCATGCAGATAGTAGCAGTTCATTCGCGGAGAGACCAAGCAAGAAAGAAAGAAGTAAGCCAGGAGCTGCTGGATGAGATGGAACGCGAATGTAAAGAGAAAATAGAGTCGCGTAACCCGGAAGTGGCGGTGTTGGGATTAGTTCCGAGTTTCTTCAAGCTGGACGGTGTGGAGCAAGATGAGATACCTACCTCCGAACAACGGGCAGCTCTGGTGGAAGCCCATTATATTGCTTTCTATGGACGCAAAGCCATTGATACGCAACTACAAAAATCTTTCTCTCAGGCAGGGCGTAGTATTGAGCACGCTTTTGTCCGTCCTGAATGTTTGTTGTCGGCATTTGCTACGTGTGATGGAAACCATATACTGATGAACGGTTGTGCCGTGCTGGATATGGGCGCACAGACCACGAGTCTTACCGTCTATAAAGGAGGACAATATCTGTTGAACAAAGTGGTGCCCAAAGNNGTCCGGAGCAACGGGCCGCCTTGGTGGAGGCACATTATATCGCTTTCTACGGCCGTAAGGCGATCGACACCCAGTTGCAGAAATCGTTCTCACAAGCCGGCCGCAGTATAGAGCACGCTTTCGTGCGTCCGGAATGTCTGCTCTCGACTTTCGCAACCTGCGACGGCAACCATGTGCTGATGAGCGGATGCGCCGTGCTCGATTTTGGCGCGCAGACCACCACCCTGACGGTCTATAAAGGCGGGCAATATCTGCTCAACAAAGTGGTACCGAAAGGCGGCTATCATATTACGCGTATGTTGGAGCAGCAAGGCATGAGTTTTGCCACTGCGGAGGTCTTAAAGAAGAAATACGGATATGCATCGCCGGAATATGTAGAAAAGAACGTACGGATGCGCATCCCTGCCAGCGCGGAGATAGGAGGCGACATGGTTATTTCTTCGACCGAACTGGCGGAGGCGATTGAATTGAAACTACAGGAGATTTTAGTGCCGTTGATGGAAGAACTGAAAAAAGTGGAAGCCCGTATTTCTACGCTGTATATCACCGGAGGCGGCAGCATGATGGCAGGCATGGCGGAGTATATTCAGAGCCGGACGACAGTCCGTGTGCAGTACGGCGCACATAATCTGTTGCTGCACCGTGATACGGATGAGAAATATCTGTCGCCCCAATATACATCGCTCATCGGTACCATTCTGCTCGGACAGGATTATCGCGACACGCATAAAAACCAGTTGGTGCAGAAACCGGGCTTTTTTGACCGAGTGAAAGAGAGCACACTGGACATGTTTATCGATCAAAACTGAATACTTGAAAACTGAAAACTTTATATAGATATGGACGAAGACTTACTAACATTACCATTGGAGGGCCTCTCCGAAGACAGTATTATTAAGGTGATAGGCGTAGGCGGCGGTGGCTGTAATGCAGTTAATTACATGCATCGCCAGGGACTGAAGGATGTCTCTTTTCTGGTATGTAATACGGACCGGCAGGTGCTGGTGAAAAGTTCCGTTCCCAGCAAACTGCAGTTGGGACCGGGGTTAGGCGCCGGAGGTGATCCTGAGACCGCGCGACAATACGCGGAGGAGAGTCGCGAGCACATCCGCGAGGCACTGAATGACGGTACCCAGATGCTTTTTATCACTGCCGGAATGGGGGGAGGAACAGGAACGGGTGCTTCTTCCGTAGTTGCAGAAGTGGCGCAGGAGATGGGCATTTTGACGGTTGGTATTGTCACTATTCCTTTTGCCTTTGAAGGCAAGAAGAAGATAGAGAAAGCTATGACCGGAGTGGCGCGGCTGGCGAAACATGTAGATGCACTCCTTATTATAAATAATGAGAAGCTGAAACAGATTTACCCGGAGCTGAACCTGCTCAACGCCTTCAGTAAATCGGACGACGTGGTGGCGAATGCGGCGCGCTCGATAGCTGAGATTATCACAGTACCGGGGTATATCAATACCGATTTCGCGGATGTGCGCAATACGCTCCGCAAAGGCGGTGTGGCAATTATGAATATCGGTCGCGCAGCGGGCGAGAAACGAATCACTAATGCCATCAATGACGCACTGAATTCTCCGTTAGTGAACACGAATGACGTTCACGGTGCCGAGCGTATTCTGCTGCAGTTCTATTGCTCTACCGAGCACGCCATTGTCATGGAGGAGATTGATCAGATCAATGATTTTGTGCAGGAGGTAGGCGATAATATCGAGGTGCAATGGGGCGCTTCCATCGACGAGAGCCTCGGCGAGGAGGTGCGCGTGACGGTAATAGCTACCGGGTATAAAGTGGACGGACTTCCTTCAGAAGAGGCGGAAGAAGGTAAAAAGACAATAGACGAGGCGATTAACGATAATTATCCTCCCCAGACAGCCAAACCAATGGAGGATGAGAAAGCCGCTTTGATTGATTTGAGCGACACCCTTCGAGCCGAGGGAGTAGAGCTACCTGCCCAGCCTCGCGAACGCGCTGCTTCCACTTCTGCTGACGACGTGCTGATAACAGTGGAGGAAGATACCAAGGAAGCGGAACCGGAACCGCAAAAAACGACGCACTCTCCTTTCGGATGGATTAGAAGGA
>DEIW01000119.1 GCA_002352705.1 Bacteroidales bacterium UBA2764
AAGGACGGACCGGGATCGTCAACCGTAGAACCGGTAGATCCGAATTTGATTTATGCAACCTTGAGCAAAGATATACTTTCCATCTATGTATTGAGGGATCTGGAAATCAACATGGTACTATACAAAGCGCCGTCAGCAAACCATGCACCGGCCGTCAAACGCACTATAAAGGCCACCACTTTCACGGATTCGATCTCAACAACCCTCACAGAGTCCGGCACCTATACGCTGGAGCTGACGAACCCTGCATGGGACTATACTATCGTCGGCACGTTCGATTACCAGCTTCCGCAAGCGGTAGAAAATACGCCGGCTAATACTCCGTCTGCAACCAAAATCCTAAAAGACGGCCGGCTCTTCCTCCGTTACAAAGGACAGATGTACAACGTACAAGGGCAACAAGTACAATAACCGGCAATAAGAACAATTTTTAAATTCAAATCATTATGAAAGCAACAAAATTATTATTGATTGTATTGAGCTGTATGCTCGTAATCGGTTGTAAGAAAAACAAGTCGGATGACGAACCAACACCTCCGGCACCGCAGTATCCTCTCATCACAATGGATACTCTCAAGCACTATTTCCCCTATGAAACGATTGACCGGCAGATTTTTCTGGAATCCGATGGTGGTATGCGCTTTACATATACTGTCAAAGAGGCTACATTCGCAAGCAAGGACAATAAAATAACCGCCAATATTCGAATGGAAGGTTCCATAGATGTTGCCCAAGCGACCTTTAAAGTACAATTAACAGCCGAGGTGACAGACCAACATCTTCTCAAATCTACTTTCTCTGTGGCGGTTAACGGTCAACCGAAGGAAGCTTCGTTCGAATATGATACGGCTAAAGAGGGAGCACTTCCTGACCAACTCAACTATTCAAATGAGGCAATTGTCGAGAAAGGAAAAGGATTAACGCACTATATTGATGGATATGGACAAGGATGGGATTTGGATCATACATATTATAAGTAGTAATCTCTGATTAAAAAGCCGCTACACTTACCGTGTAGTATATTCTTCATAAGCCGGCCGCTGCGTTGCAAAACGTAGCGGTTTTTACAACGTAGCAATCCTACACCGCAGCGGTCATACAGCATAGCGGTCAGTGCGTAGCACTACAAAAAAATCTTCGATTTTATTTGCGTATATCAAAANNCATGTTCAGAAAGTGCTCATTTTCAGGCATATGCGGGTTCATAAAATCTATCCATTCGGGCGGAATACAATGGGGCGCTGTGCACCCGTATTGGTTTTTCAACCACTCTCTCCTTGGAACACGCAGAAAATATAAGGTCTGCGCCGATGGTATTATAGGCTATTAACACGTGATTAACGCGTGATTATTACGCGATTCGGTTACTCTTGCGCAGAACTTGGTATAATATCTTTTGACTTTTGTCTTTCTACTTTCTACTAAAAATCTTTGATTTTATTTGCATATGTCAAAAAAAAGCAGTAAATTTGCGCCAAAATTGGCGCAGAGATGAAAGAATTGAAATGTCCGCATTGCGGGAATGTGTTTACGGTAGATGAGAGTGACTACGCAGCGTTGTTGGGTCAGGTGAAGAATGCCGAGTTCGAGAGCGAGCTCGCGCGTCGCGTGCATGAACTGGAACAAAACCAGCAGGCACGTGTACAAGCACAGCAAGCCGCAGACAAAGCGCAAATGGCGGCGGAGAAAGCACAAACGCAGTTACAACTGCAGACCCTTCAGGCACAACTCCAGCAGGCCGAGCAACAGAAACAATTAGCGGTCGCGCAAGTACGCCAACGGGCAACGGAGGAATACATGAAGAAAGACCAGGAGCTCGCTATGTTACGTACCCAGATGGAAGAGCAGACCAAGGCCCTGCAAGAACAGGTGGCTTACTACAAAGATATGAAGTTACGCCTCTCTACCAAGATGGTAGGTGAGACCTTGGAGCAACACTGTGCCACCGAGTTCGCGCGTATCAGACCGCTTTTCCCCAATGCTTATTTTGAGAAGGACAACGAAGTGGTGGAAGGCACGAAAGGCGATTTCGTCTTCCGCGATACCTCGGACGACGGAGTAGAGTACGTCTCCATCATGTTCGAGATGAAGAACGAGAACGACGAAACGGCTACCAAACATAAGAACGAGGATTTCCTGGCCAAACTGGATGCGGACCGCAAGAAGAAAAACTGCGAATATGCTGTCTTAGTCTCGATGCTCGAACCCAACAGTGAACTCTATAACGGCGGTATTGTGGATATGAGTCATCGCTTTGAGAAGATGTACGTCATCCGTCCGCAGTTCTTTGTGCCGCTTATCACACTCTTGTGCCAGACCAGCCGGAAGAGCCTGGATGCCAAACGTGAACTGGCACTCGTCAAAGCGCAACAGGTGGATGTTACCAATTTTGAAGAGAAACTGACAGCCTTCAAGGATGCTTTCGGACGTAATGTCCGGCTTGCCAACGAGCGTTTCCAAGATGCCATCGATGAGATAGACAAGACCATCGCTCATCTGACCAAAGTGCGGGAGAACCTCGTCAAGTCCGGCGATAACCTCAATGCCGCTGATAAGAAACTGCAGGACGTCTCCGTCAAACGGTTGACCTATAAGAACCCTACTATGCAGGCTAAGTTCGAAGAAGCAGCAAAAAAATAATATACGCCCTATGAGAAAATATATCCTTATACTATGTGCATTGGTGTTTGCAGGCATTGTAAACGCCCAAGAAACGACTAATGAAGCGAGCAAGGACGCTAAGAAAAAAGCGGTGCTCAGCCATCTCAAGCAGCACTATAAGCCGTACGGATTTATCCGTAACTATTTCGCCTTTGACAGCCGGGAGAGTATGTCCGGTACGGGTGACTTGTATAATTTCCAGCCTTATGACGAGAACTGGAATATGACGCCGGAAGAAGCTGCGACCACCGGCGTAGAGAGACAGGATCTCAATGCGCAAAGCACTTTCCGTTTTCTCTCACTCACCACCCGTGTCGGACTGGATGTAGTGGGCTACAAATGGCGTAATACAGAGTTCGGCGCAAAGATAGAAGCGGATTTCTATGCCGGTCTGAGCGGTACGGTGCATAAAGTGGGCGGCGTAGCGCAGTTCCGTTTGCGTCGGGCTTATCTGACGCTGGCATGGGATAGCCTGCGTATGAATAGTAAGGATTACGCGCGCGTGGAACTGCTGATGGGTCAGGAATGGCATCCGATGGCAGCAGACTTCAGTGACGTCATTGCGCTGAACAACGGTGCGCCTTTCGGTCCGTTCAGCCGTACACCGCAAGTGAAGATGGATGCACGCTTAGGTCAGTATTTCACTCTCACCGCTGCAGCTATCTGGCAGATGCAATATCTATCTGTCGGACCAATGGGACAAACGGCGGAGTATATCGGATAC
>DEIW01000130.1:0-13962 GCA_002352705.1 Bacteroidales bacterium UBA2764
TATATAATATATAATATTATTATATTATTATGGGGATTTTTCAACAGACACAGATGCGTGAATCTGTGAATCTGTGAATGATTCTTGCCCTAAATATTTGCATATCTCAGATTTTTTTTGTACCTTTGCGCGAAATTTCGCGCAAGAAAGGAGAACCATGGAGAAAATTGATTTAGATGAATTAGAACTAGACTTCTTAAGAGCAGAGGTGTTTGGCAGATTTTCGTTACTAAGATTAGCCGCTCATAATGACTATTTGGATAATGCGATTGATATTATCGATCAGATAATGAAATGTGCACCAGCTCGGCGATTGGAGGCTGTTTCAAGTCTGCATAGTAAAGTATTTATGCAGATACAAACATCCGTGCCCAATGTTCAACCTACTGTTTATCATGGAGACTTACTATGGGCATATACTTGCCTAATCGGATACTATATGTACGGGAAAGAACCGATATGGGCTAAACACATTCAACCAAGATTAGAAGAGAAAATCCGAAATCGCGTTCTAAAAGATGAAGTCACCCAAGGCAAGAATGTGATAGATATAGAAAACGAGAAATATTTGGCTTTGGAGCGTGATTTAGGTATTAATGTCCCCGAAGTACAAAAGCCTAAAGAGTTTTATTTCTCATATGATAAGGTTCGCCAACAATTGCGTATATCAAGACGTGTATCGAGAAAAGAAGACCCCAAAGAATACACCACTTTAGATGCATTATGCTATATGCTGAATGGCGAACAAGTAGGATATGATGCTTATGGAGAGGTTGAGTGGCGCGCATTTGGAGTCTCTAAAGATAAAGTTGAGCACATGGCATGGATTATTGAAAAACCGGATGAAGTTGTGCGCGTTTTCACTTATCTTAGCGACCATGCGAAAGAAGTCCTTCCTACTGATGCCTCGCAAGACGAAATCGAATCATTTGAATACGAGTGCGATCGTATCGTCAATAAAACTATACAGGATAACCAATCTCCGTTAACTGGTGGATACGACGAGAATAAACCATATCTGCACATGATAGCCATGAAGCTGGCAAAACCATATGCAGAATGGAGCAAACGTGATAAGATTATCTTTGAGCATATGGACAAGCCACATGATTATGCTTATACAAACTTGTTCCCGTTTGAAGCTTTATACTTTGCTGCTGCAAGTTCATTGGAACTGATGGTTTCACTAATAGATCATGGAGAGATTAAAGCCCCCACTATTGAGCCAATTCTACCAAATCTTCGAGCGGCAATATCAATGTTTTCATATAGACCTGTTCGCCAACATAGAGAACCTATAGAGCAAGCTCTATACATTTTATCTGTGTTAGCCAGAGAAAAAGCCCGAGTTGAGTGCGACATATACGACGAGATTGCTATTGCAGCAACCACTTACGTGAAAGAAAAATACATCAAAGATATTGAGGGTAATGTTATTGCTGCCATGTACGCTTTGGGTGAGTACAAAAGAAAACACAATGATGGTCAACCTCAAGAAGAACACGTACCAATCGTAATAGTACGACAGAATCAAGAAGCAGAAGAAACACCTAAGCAAAAGTCAAAAAAACCGAAACAAAAGAACCTTCCAAAACCAAAAACAGAAACGATTTGCCCGTATATCGATATGGATGTTTTAAAAGAGAAAGGTACTTATACTGTAGAACAATTCCAAAAAATGCTAAAACAGGCATGTGAACAAGAAGCCAATGTTTTAGTTTGTTTCCTCATTAAGCACGAGAAATACGGCAACTTGGATTTCCATGGAGCAAAGTATAAAGCCATCTATAAACAACTAAGACTATGCTTCCCAACGATGCGTGATTATTCGTATCAAAATTTTGCTGGAGCATGGAAGACTGCACTTGATTCCATTTGATTTTACTTGACCGATTATGGGACCTCATTTGATTGCCATTTGATTGCCATTTGATTCTTCTAATTTTCGAGCAGATTAACGATCCAAATTTTCCTTGGGTCGTTTTTTTGTTGTACCTTTGTACTGCAATTTCATCAATAGTAACCCGTTTTTGATGATTTGTAGGTATAGTAAACACTGTGGTGTTGAGAGGCACAAAAACAGCCTCGTCGAAAAAAGTAAGGTTTTTTAAAACGCGACGCGCACATTAGATAGGGGCGCACCCGCGCACGAGAAAACAGTGTCTTTTGATATTTGAAACAAAAGCAGTACCTTTGTAAAATTTTTAGAGCTAACCTGAGTAACTAAATAAACGTAATATAGAAACAATTAACTGCGCATTCTGAGTGGGTATAATAATCGATGGAAGGCACGACCCACGTTACATTCTCAGCGCCGACCATCGAGAAAGGAATGCACAATGCGCCATAAATCAACACGATTATGGACGCAACTATCGAAACCGCACGCAGCGGTAAAACCGAGACACTTAACGAAGTGCTCATCCGTCTGGGCTATCTTCAGCCCGAAACACCGGCAACACAAGAACAAGTTCTTGTGGCTATCCTGACGCGCATACAACGTATGCACACCGAGTGGTACATCCTAATGACCGAACATTGGGATTGGCTCGTCGTGCTGCAATGTATGCAAGATCACGGCTTCTTCAAGTCCAATCCGGCACGACCGCCGTTCGCTGCTTTCGACCAATGGTTGAGACATCACAACGTGCCGCAACTCCTCGCTCATTGTTCCGTGCGTAATCTCACGTACGTAAACAAGAAGATCGCAGGTGCGCGTTATCCGTGGACGAACGTGCAATGGGAACTGTATGTACTCAAACGCTGGCGCGTCACGTATGACACATTGGCGAAAATGCTCAAACAACTTCAAGACACAAACCCGTGTTCCGAAACAACCATTTAAGACACGTCTAATGTCCTAAAAATAAGCGTCAAGACACGACTTGTGTCGCGAAACCAATTGGCACATTTTATGCCATTTATATAGCGAAATCGCCAATCCAAAGTGTGTATAATAATCGGTGGAAGGCTCGACACACACAATCCTCAGAGCCGACCATTGAGAAAGGGATTTACGATTGGCCTAAAAACTTTACAACAATGAGTAAAACTACTTTTCCATGTGTTGATCTGAAGTTTGAAGGCAACACAATTATCCAACAGGGCGAAAGCCGCAAAGGTGTTCTTAGATTTGTTGACGATGACCATTTCCATTTCGCGGAAAACAAGGTGCAGCACGTCATCCACCCGGAACTTCACTGGCGGCTCCTCGAACGCACCAAGCACGGACGCATGCACACGAACGTAAACCATATTAAAGTAGAGTTCTACATTAAACATGGTGAGTATGTTTCCGAACAGCAACTCGCCGACATGCTGGCACGTGAGATCGAACAGATGGGCGAATCGCTCTGCGACATGGACCTCAAGGAGGAGGTTGCGCAATGCGGCAAGTAGTATCTGTAGAAAAAGGTGGCGGTCCGTGCAGAACGGACTGCCCCTACTACTCCGAAACAGGCTGGGTCAAGGGCGTTTTAGGCGTACCATTGAAAACCCACTGCCGGGCAACCATGGAAGCTATCTCTGTTGACTGTGACGTGTACAACACACGGACGATCGAGAAAATCGAAGTCACCGACGCAGAATGGAAAGCCATGCTGAAAGCCATCGGAAAGAGAGCTAAGAAAGAGCGAAAACCGTACGACCCGAACCACGAGGAAATTCACGCCGTAGGCTGTGAATGGACTCGCTCCAAAGGTAAATGGAATTCTCTCAAGTCAAGTAACGTTAAAAACTAAAGTTATGTTCCAATATCAAGACAAAGTAAATGCCGGTGTACCGCAAAAATGTACACCCGAAATCTGGGACCAACTCATCGACAGTCCCGAAGTCAAGTCCATCTGCGACCAGATTGCGGCTCTTGACTCAACCACGCCAGACTACAACGACCGCAAACAAGCGCTCAAACGTCGTCTGCCTATCATCATTCCACACGCAGCGTCTTTCCGTAACGGCAAGCGCGTCAGCGCAGATGCAATCCCGTCCGGTCTCGCCATGCTCGATGTGGACCACGTTGCCAATCCTCGTGACTGGTTCGAATCCATCGACAAACAACTGCTTTCCGACAACCGCATCTACCTCGTAGCCATCACCGCATCCGGTCAAGGCTTGCGTCTCATTGGTGAACGTCTCGAACGCGAGTCCATCGAAGCTGCTCAGCTTCGTATCGCCACTGCACTTGGCATCAAGGAATACGACGCGGTGACAAAGGATTTGGCACGCGCCAGTTATGTTGTCCCTCGTTCCTATATCCTTTGGATATACGAGGCAGGTCTATTTGCCGAGCGAGAAGTTTCGTCTATTGATTCCGGATTGTATCCGGAGAAAGCATTACCGCCGCATATCGAGCCGCTTTCTTCTATTGCGTCCGAATTGGATTCGGACACCGGCGCAGCCGGTCTCATGTATCGCGGCATGCCCTACGATGCCATCGTCAAGCAATTGATGATCGAGATTGGTGCCGCTGAAGGCGCGATGCAAGGCGAACGCAACACCGTCTATTTCAGCCTTGCTAACTACATGCGCTACATCTGCGATTTCGACCCGGCGCTGCTGCTCCGCATCCTTCCTGACTTTGGTCTCTCCGAAGCTGAACGACGCCAAGCCATCAGTTCCGCTATCGGTCGCCCGCGTAAGTCGCAGAAGCCCATGGTGCTCCAATCGGCTATCGCTATCTGCGAGAAAGAGGCACATCTGGACGAACAATCGCCGCTGGAGAAATCTACGGCATTGCCTTTGCCCGAACTGCCGCGTCTGCTCAAACTGGTCTGCCGCCGTTTGCCCGAAGACTATCGTGCTGCGATGATTATTGCTTCGCTTCCTGTCCTCGGCACTTTGGCAACACGCATCCGCTTCGAGTACCTCGACCGCCAAGAGCAATCGCTCTCGTTCTTCTCCTGTATCACGGCTCCGGCTGCAAGCGGAAAATCTTTCATCCGCAAACCGCTCGATCTTTTGCTCACTCCGATTAACGAGAATGACGAACTGGAGCGCGAGAAAGAGCAAGCCTACAAGGAGAAACTGCGTGCGTCCAAGAACTCCAAGAACCAACCCGAAGACCCGCACGCTTGCCCGAGGAATAACGGAATTGCGATCAGTATTGCCAAACTGCTCCAACTTTTGACCTATGCTGAAGGCAAACACCTCATCGGTATCGGCGAGGAGATGGATACCTTGGTCAAAACCGAACGTGCCGGAGTATGGTCGCAGAAGTCAGACATTTATCGTCTCGCGTTCGACAATGGCGTGTACGGACAGGCCTACATGAGTGATGCTTCGTTCAATGCGCACATCAAGGTCTATTACAACCTGCTCCTTACCGGCACACCGAACTCGCTCAAACGCTTCTTCAAAGACCCGGAAGACGGTTTGATCACACGTGTATGCTTTGCGCAACTGCCGGACACATCGTTCACCGAGATTCCCGCCTTTGCGTCTTATACCGAAGCAGAGAAAGCGGAGATCATCCGTTGGGCGCGTCAGTTGGATGCAGAGAAAGGCACTATCTCTTGTCCGCAAGTCGGTACGGTGATTGCTGATTGGCTGGAGCGTAAACGCCAACAGGCTATTGATGCCGACAGTCATGCAATGGATACGCTTCGCCGTCGTGCCGGTGTGATGGGATTCCGTGCAGGTATGCTCTGTTACTTGCTCGAAAACCGCAAGTTCACCAAAACGGTTGCACAGTTCGCAGAATGGGTTGCCGAGTATGTCTTCCGCAATCAGATGGAACTCTGGGGCGAACAGATGGAGCAAGAACTATCAGGCGCACTCGAAGTGCTCTCCGGCGAAAGAGGTTCAGCCGCGTCTCTCTTGGCTTTGCTACCTGCTGAGTTCAGTACTGCCGATCTCATCAAACTCCGTGCTCGTAAAGGTCAATCGGTCAAGAACAATGCTATTTGCATGGTCCTCAACCGCTGGCGTACCAACCACAAGATCGAGCAAATCGCCGAAGCTAAGTACAAGAAGTTGTAATACTTTGTCTATTGCGTGTGGATTGTATCCGCACATCAAACGGCCGCATTTGCGGTCGTTTTTTATTTCTTCTTTCATTACCTCGGATGCCATCCGAGCATCATTCACACATTCACAGATTCACACAAAATTGTGGCAAAGGACAATATTTTTTCGAGATATGTAAATAATTTGCTGTATTTTCAAACAAATCAGAAGATTTATTTGCATATGTCTAAATTTTTGTGTACCTTTGCACCCGATTTGGGTGCATCAAACGAACCGGTCGCAATTTGCGACCAGTTATAGACCACAATATGGCTAAGAAAAACGAAATAGTAAAAGTAGAACAAGAGCAGATACCAGCAACTAATCACATTGAAAACTTGATAGTTGATGTACGCGGTAAGCAGACAATGCTTGATCGCGATTTGGCTATGCTCTATGGTGTAACGACAAAACGTTTAAATGAGCAGGTCAAACGTAACATTGAGCGTTTCCCTGAGCATTTTCGTTTCCAGCTAACAGATAATGAGACCGAGGAACTGGTCGCAAATTGCGACCGGTTACGAATGCTAAAGCATTCAAGTGTAAATCCATTTGTTTTCACTGAGCAAGGAGTTGCTATGCTCTCAACAGTATTACATAGCGATACAGCCATTAGTGTCAGTATTCAAATTATGGATGCGTTCACGGCTATGCGTCATTTCATTGCAGCCAATGCACAAGCATTCCAACGTCTTGAAATCATTGAACGCAATCAGTTGGCGCTCAATGTGCATCTCGCAGAGAACGACAAGTAATTTGAAGAGGTATTCCGCCGTTTGGACGATGGTAGTACTACGCCTAAACAAGCCATCTTCTATGATGGTCAAATCTTTGATGCATACAAGTTCGTTAACGAGCGTATCCGCGAAGCCAAGAAGCGCATTGTGTTGATTGATAATTACATTGACGAAACGGTTTTGGCGATGTTAGATAAACGCGGCAAAGATGTTACTGCAAAAGTCTATACCAAAAACATATCGCGTCAGTTGTCGCTGGACTTTGAGAAACATAATGCACAATATACACCTATTGAGGTGGAGCAATTTGACCGCGCACACGATCGGTTCTTGTGTATAGATGATACCGTGTACCTTATCGGTGCCTCAATCAAAGACCTCGGCAAGAAGTGGTTCGGTTTTGTTAAACTGGAGCAAACAACAGATGAATTGCTGAGCAAGATGTAAGATAAACTTGATATCACAATTTGTGACTTCAAGTTGTCGCAAAATTTGCGACAAGTCAACATACCGTCCCGCCCATGACGCGAAACCGAGCAAAGACAGAGCGCAAGCGTGCGCCAATGGATAAATTAGCATTTGCTTTATTTTGGAGACATTCAATCTTGGACAATTGTAATCACTTTCCTAAAATATAGCGAATGTTCACACGTATCGGTGTGGGCATTCTGCATATATTGGAAGTGATGGGAGTCCAAGCCCGAATGTCCTAATATAGATAGACTGCCTGCACTTTTGTATAGATATAACAAAAACTATATTATAATGAAACAACTCTTATTAGCAATATTTACAATCTTGGTTTGTGCCTGTTCTACTTGTAAAGTATCAACGCAGAACCAAATTAGTGAGATAAAATTTGGGCGTGGAGGTGGTTTTACCAATCAGAAAGAGGTGTACTCTTTAAGTAAAAAGGGTGAATTGTCCAAAGATGGTAAGCTCATCAAAAGAGTATCTTGTGAAGATGTTGAAAGGCTCTTTGCTATCGCTGATTCTATTGATATAACTTTTAATGAGCCGGACAATTTGTATTGGTTTATTGAGATAAAGGGGAAAGAGCCTCGTAAATTTGTTTGGGGTGGATCTTCTGAGGTTGATAGGAAATTGAAAGATTTATATATCGAATTAAATAATCTGAAATAATGAAAAAGCTTTTATTAGTTTATTTGTTTTTGTGCTGCTCTTTGCTTTCATTCTCAAGTAGCAATGTTGGCCATTTTGTAAAGAATGTAAGCAATGAGGGTGTATCAACTGAAAGAGTTACCGAACATTTTGAGCAATGGTTCAACCTTGCTCCTTCTACTACTTTTGAAAAGGTCGCTGATAAGACAGACCGGATGGGCATTCGCCATATTACTTATCAGCAATATTATCGTGGTATAGAGGTTGAAGGATGTATGGTCTTGGTTCACGCTCGCAACAATACTGTTCAGCATGTTAATGGTGCTTTGATGGAAGAGCAATTGAAGCCGCAGAACGTAGTTGCGAAAGTTAGCCGTAGGAGAGCTGTGGCAAAAGTACGTAATCAAGAAGAAAGTGACGCAGAATTCATGCTGACTCCTGTTTTTGATGGGGAAGATGTTGAGTATCGGCTTTCATATAAAGTTTATTCGCCAGAAGAGATGGCTGACATTTATATTGACGCAGAGACAGGTGATGTTTTGAAGAAAATCTCTACTCGTTATGATGGTCAGTCTGTACAGGGAACAGCGGTAACTAAATACAGCGGTACGCAGAGCATGACATGTTATCAAGACGGTACTGAATATTCATTGATGGATAATGACAGAGGTATCATAACATATATTGGTTCGAATGCTCCTGATTATTTTATATCTTATTACGCTCCGGACGCGCTGTTAGCTGAAGTTGATGGGTATATTGATACTACTTCTGTTTTGACGGCGGAGCAAAGAGCGGACTCCAGATATATGGAGTACTTCCGCCGTAATATGGTGATGTTAGGTTACTATGCTCCTTTATTTAATCAATATTTATCTATTCCGAAGTCAGACACTCCTAATTTCGCCGGATACAAGTTGACCACTGTTAAGATTAAGTCAATAAATACGACTAGTTGGCAAGGTCTGTTGGAGTCTAATCCAGACTTGTTTATTACAGTTGTTGACGCGGCAGGTATCGAGCGTTATAACAATAAAGCGAGCCGCGTTACTCGTACGCCGACATCGAGCAACCCCGTTACATTTACGGTTAATGTGCCAATTTGGGGAGAAGGATATAAAATTAAGATTTGGGATTATGACGCTATCGGAAATGACTTGATTGCGACGCTAAAGCTTGACAGAGAGACTGGCACATGGAATTATTCGGGTAGTACGAATACTACTATCGTTGTTAATAACGAGACTGGTGATCCGGCGCTGGATGCTCATTGGGGCATGGGAAAGACATTAGACTATTTTTCAGAGACATTTGGTAGGAATAGTTTTGATGACCAAGGGAGCATTGTTTTTCAGATAGTAGATGTTCCTGATCATGTTATTTCTAACGGAAATAATGCTTTTGCATCTACAACTCAAGGTCAGTCCTCATATATGGTATATGGAATGGGTGACGGAACAACTATGCGTCCTGTAGTTGAGCTTGACGTTATGGCTCATGAGTACTCTCATCAGGTGACAGCGTTCAATCAAAATGGCGGTCTTAAATATGAAAATGAATCAGGCGCGTTGAATGAGGGCTTCTCCGACATATTTGGTATGTGCGTTGAGTACTATGTTACGGGTTCTGCTTCATGGCTTATAGGTCATGATATAATGATTGGCAAGACGAACATGCGTTCTATGAAGAATCCGGCCAATTCAAAAGATGGTTCGTCACCTCAACCTAAGGCGTATCAGGGTGCGAACTGGCATGCTTTAGCTTCGAATCCAGACGCTGAGAAGAATGATTATGGCGGAGTTCATACCAATAGTAGCGTACTTAATTATTGGTTCTATTTATTAAGTGCAGGAACCGGTAACTATACAAATGAATTTAATTACACGTTTAACGTACAGGGTATCGGTATTGGGAAAGCGCAATGGATTGCCTATATGCTTAATCAGTATTATCTGACCCAATATGCAACGTATCAAGACGCAGCTTTAGGGTCTTTGTTAATCGCAGAATTGCTATATGGTTATGGCTCGTTGGAATACCAAGCCGTGTTCAATGCATGGGGTGTTGTAGGTATTGGTTCCGGCTATTCGGGAACTACGCACGACTTGGAACCGGGTAAGTATATGGTATTCGCTCGTCGAGATGCTTCTTCTAATTATTTCAAGATGTCATCGGAGTTGACCTCCGGGAGCACAAAGAGATATAAAGGTGTTGATATCGGAAGTGCGCTTATTGGTTCTGAGACTACTATTCCGCAAGATCCTGCCTTTATTTGGGAAGTAGAAAAGTCAGGTAATACATATCTGTTGAAGAATCAAAACCAATACAGCACTTGGAATTCTGGCAATAGCGCGGCTATGGGCGCAACAGGAAAACAGTTGACTATCACACCGCAGTCCGATGGTACTTATACAGTTACTTTTGCTGATGGCTCAAACACGCGTTACTTGTCGTTAAACAACACTGCCGGAAATGACTATTTCGCGTATTATAGTGGTAACGGACAGATGGAGAATCTTCGTTTTGAGCCGTACCGCTATACAGAGGTGCCGGAGATTACTATTAAGGCAAAGAAGCCTTCGAATTGGGGTTCGACTATTTCCGCTTGGGCGTGGAACACCGGAGAGGAAGGGAAATGGGTTTCTCTGGAGCAAGAAGGCAACTGGTATAAGTATACGACTAACAGCAATGAGTTGAATATTGTGTTTGTTAATGGAACAACATGGACTAACGATAATAACCAAACTGTTGACATCACCTCATCAGAGTCCTTATGTGTTCAGATAGGCAGCAACACATCCGGCAAGCGGACATACACTGCTATTGACTGTGTTGAGCGTGTTGAGCCTACGTTGACGATGGAAAGTTCAGCTGTTTCTATTGAGATTGGAGAGTCTGTAACTCGTCAGGCTTATACCAACTCTGACGCTACTATTGTATATTCTTCTACAAACAGCGCAGTTGCTAGTGTGGATAATAGCGGCAAAGTGCTAGGCAAGTCGGCTGGAACGGCAACCATTAAGGCTTCTGTTTCCCAGACAGACCATTACTTGGCAAAGAGTGTTTCGTATGTCGTAACAGTGACGGCTGCTCAAGTTTGCAAAGTTACTCCGTATTCAGAGACCTTCGCGTCGTCGCAGGGAGATTTTACTATTCAGGAAGTATCGAAAGCTAGTGGTCTATCGTACATTTGGAAGTTAGACGCTTCTTCCTATCATAACGGAATGATTGCAAAGGCGATGTATAACAGTACGTACTATGCAAGCGAGGGATGGCTGATTTCTCCTTGTATCGAAATTCCGGAAGGAGCTGCGACAACTTTGAAGTTTGACCATACTGCGAAATTCTTCTCTTCCGCTGATACAGAAATGACCTTGTGGATATCCACAAATTATAAATCGGGTCTGCCATCTACTGCGGCATGGGATAAACTAAATATTCCCACGTATCCGAGCGGATCTAACTGGAATTTTGTTAGTTCTGGGAATATCGACCTTTCCGCTTACGCTGGCAGTTCTGTGACCATAGCCTTTAAGTACATAAGTACTAGTACCGCTGCAGCCCAATGGGAAGTGAAGAATTTCTCCGTAACCTCTACACCTAATCCGACTGGATTAAATGATGTTGATCAATCACAGGAGAGTGCGCAAAAGGTTTTGCGTGATGGCCATGTCCTAATTATCCGGAATGGCAAAACCTATACTGTGCAAGGTCAGGAAGTGAAGTAAAGTCAATTTTGAGAAATGTCCAATCATAACTTTACATATGGTGTAGAGGCGTTTGTTGAAACTATAGGTGAGACCTCAAGAATATGCTATAGTGATGAGTTTTTCAAAGAATACGAGCAGAAGCATAATCACGAAATAGCAAAATTGAGGTCAGACTTATTTGATGGTAAGATCGGTGTAAAATATACCTGCTTGTACTGCGGTGGAGAAGTAAGTTTTCGCGGTGGTTTAGATGTTCATGGTGTCGAGAAACGAAGACTTCATGCATTCCATCTGCGGGGAGCAGAGAATTGCCCATATAAGGACAAGAAAATGCCGACTCATGAATTGATTAAGGCAAAAAAGTTTCATGGACTGCAAACCGGTGACGAACATGAGGCTATCAAGCACGAAATAATGTGGCGCTTAACAAATGTATATTCTGCTTCAGTCGAAGAAGAAAAACGAGTATATAGTGTCCATCTCAAATACCGCCAGGCTGATCTTTTAGCCACATTTAGTGATAAACAAATGGCTATTGAGGTGCAAATCTCTACATTAGATCTAAGTACTGTTAATCTCCGTAATAAACACTACCGCGATATCGGCATCTATATCATATGGGTGTTAGATAAATTCTCTCCAAAACTTGATCAACAATCATTCACTCAACAAAGAATTTTAGTAACGAACGAGTACAATGTATTTGCTTTCGACGAGGATGCTAAAATTGCGACTTGCAAGAATCCAGATAACGAATTATATCTCCATTGCTATTACTCCTTGTTCAATCATAACGGCGAAGAATTAAGGGAAATGGCGGACGAGATCATACCCTTTTCTGCTCTACATTTCCGTGAAACAGATCACATGGTATATTATAAATGTAAGGAAGAGTTAATTGAAGAGGCAATTGAGAAGCACAAACAGGAATTAGTTGAGGCAAAGAGACAGGAACAAGAGCGATTGTTAAGAATTCAACAAGAAGAGAAAAGACAAGTTAGTTATGCTTTGGATTTTCTTAATTGGATAGTTCAGCAGAAAATCAACAATACTACCGGCAAAGAGTATAATCTTCGAGACTTGGATAACAAATATCATGTTATCACACAACCAAGCGGATATGTAAAAGAGGCTATGGTGGAATTTATCTGCCAATGGGTAAATGACGAGGCAAAGAACACCTCTCCAAATGAAACCAAATATAACTACATAGCTTTTAAAAGCATAATCCAACATGCCATACACTATAATTGGTTAGATGTTGATTCGTTGGCAGAGAGAGGAATAATGTCTTCTGTTAAAAACTACATAGATACAGAAAGTCGCCATATTGTCAATAGTCGGATGCTATATGACAAAGAAGATTTTAGACGCTATCGTTTAGAATGGATGTGCTATATTTATTCACTTCTAAAATTACAACAGAACGAAGCAAATTCAGTAACATATCAGGATTTTGACAAACATTGGCGTTTTATATCAAAACTCTACTCTTTGTTTACTGGGCAAATAGTTGGTTCGGCTTTCCCAAACTTTGCCTCACAAACCAACGAGATATCGCGTCCATATAGTTTTTCATATCCGTACGCATATCTCTATGTACAAGCCTACGATTACTGTTTATCAAGTGGCAGACCATATTCCTTTAAATTTGACGAATCTGCTAAACGTAGGTATAATGCACTTAAAACGGTCGTTGCATCTCAACCCGTATCGAAGCACAATTACGATTTAGATTATCTTGTAGAGTGCTTATTTACTATACCCTGGAATTTCGATTGATTGCCATTTCCGTGTAACCCTGTGATTTTTGTTCTTACTCGCAGTTGTCATTAATACTCGAGAATTTTTGTCATCATCCATCTATTTTTATTACGAATCATCCATTCACACATTCACAGATTCACACAACTTTTTGTCTTAATTCTTTTCTTTTGGTTTTGTTTTTATAAAAGCCCCCCTTAATAAGGTCTTCGCTACGCTCAGGGTTGTGTTTATTATTTTATATGCCATTTTTCATAGCTGTTCCTCTGCGTTCAGCCGTAGTATAAAAATCGGTGGCTCCTTCTGCGTAGTAGCCCCCTACCATTACCGCGTAAGATGCGATTACTCTTTGCATCATTCCCTTTCCGCTGCGTAATCCCCCCTGTGTCCCTTGCCCGAATCTGTCAGCGGCGACACCACCTTTGCTGGGACATAGCAGGACTATGACTTCTTATCTCGGCTTATTGCCTCGAACGATTAACTTCGTTTTTCCTCTACAAAGCCGGCGTTGCCGCCATCTTCGGCCCCGGCACGCCTGTGGCGTATTCCGCCAAAGTGGTAATGCAGTTATTAATGACCGAGTAGTCGGTCATGGGGTTCCCGCAAATTTTAATTTGTGGGGAGAG
>DEIW01000130.1:14000-16179 GCA_002352705.1 Bacteroidales bacterium UBA2764
AGCCGCTTCCGACGAGATGCAGGAGTAACGAGTAATCGTTCATAGAGAGAAGAGAGCCGCCCGGAAAGGCGGCTCTCTTCATTGCTAAGTGTTTCTTCTTGCAGCAGTGCTGCACTATTTTCATCCTTGCTGGTCGGAGATGGCGGCAAGGGTGAGAAGAACGCTGACTTCAGCCACCAGTTCATGGATTTGGTCCATCTGTTCCTGTGTGAAATCATGCTCCATCTGAAGAACCAGGTCCTTCACATGCTGACCCTGTTCCTCTATTTTTTCATCGGTCACAACACCATCTTCCATAAGGTGCTGAAAAGAAGGACGTTCCATAATCAGTTTGTCCATGTCAAGAGACCCTGATTCGTCAAAGAATTTATTCATAATGGCTTATATTATATTAGATTACTTTTGATTTGCGCTGTGAATCTCTGTAAGTGCCGGTTATACATTAGGGAACATGGCGAGGATGCGACGGAGATAGTCGGGGTCGGCGAAATCGCGGAAGCCGGTATCCTTTTGGTAGAGAGGTGCGATGAGATATTTGCCTTTATTTCGTACCTCCACCAAGGGCTACATACAAATCAATCAAACTGATTAATCCATTATATCTATTCGTGACATCAGCAAGCTGAGCCTTGAGATAATTTTCCTGTGCGGTAAGCACCTCCAAATAAGACGCTTTGCCTTTTTTCATCAGTTCACATGTACCTTGGTACGACTCACTCTGAGTTGTCAAGAGACGTTGATAGAGCGTGTCTTGCTCCTGCGCATTTTTGCATCGGAAGATTGCATCATTCACTTCGTTTCCAGCGCGCAGCATCGTCTCCACATAGCGGTTAGCCGCTTCCTCCTGTTCCAGTTTGGCAATCTTGAGATTTGCTTTCAGTTTACCTCCGGCAAAAATAGGTTGTGTCAGTCCGAGAACTGCATTCATGAGCAGTTGCCCCGGGTTCGCTACAATACCTCCGTTATTGGTCCATCCGATGAGACCGGAGAGGGAGAGCGCAGGACAGAAAGCAGCCTTCGCCATGTTGGTCTGATAGAACGCAGCCGCCACATTGCGTTCAGCAGCGCGCACATCGGCACGGTTGCTGAGTTGTGCAGCCGGTACAGATTCAAGTGTCCATACCTCAAAATCATAACTCTTCCATGGCGAGCGGGCTATCTTGTGAGGTTCTTCATTCAGCAGCAGGCACATAGACAATTCCAGCGAATTGATCTGCTTCAGGAGCTGCTTGCGCTGGATCTGGACAGTGATGAGCGAAGCTTCCATCTGACCAATAGAAGGCGAATACGCCTGACCGTTCTTCACCAAGACTTTCTGGATGTCCAATACTCGCTGCCAGATGACCTCCGTGCTATCCAGAATGATTGCCTGGTAATCAAGGAGTTGCAGTTGGGTGTAAGTTCGTGCTATCGTAGCCACCAGGTTGGCATGCGCCGCAGCACGGTTGTCTTCCGCTTGCTCACGGAGCGCCTGTGCCTGCCGTTTGCGGTTGGTGATGGTACCAAATCCTTCTCCGCCCCAGTTGAGAGAAAGCGGCACTTGATATGTCAAGGTTGCCCCCGATGTACCTGCCCCGGGCGTAAAGGTACCCATTACTCCTACATTAGCCGGAGAAATAGCGAGCGTGGGCAGGAATCCCAGTTTGGCAGCACGCAGCCGTGCGTCAGCCTCCTGCACTGCCAGCTGGCTTGAACGGTAGTCAACGTTGTTTGACAATGCCTTGCGGATATGTCCCTGCAGTACCGGGTCGGTGATGTAGGTCTGCCAGCTCTCGTCACTGACCGCCGTCACCAGACTGTCTTGTTGAGGCTGCTGAGCCGGTTCGTATTTTTTGAAGATACCGCAGGAAGAGAATACAAAAGTACAAAGGGACAAAGTACCAAGTACAAGCACCGTTGTAACAGGATTCTTTTTCCGGGATTTCGGCATATCGGTATCACGAGACTCCGCAGTTTCCTCAGCAGGCTCGGGTTCTCCCTGGAACCGCTCGTGCAGTTTCTGGAAAATGATATAGAATGCCGGGACAACAAAGACGAGCGCCAATGTACCTACCGCCATACCTCCGGTGACACCGATAGCCAGCGCACGGTTTCCGTTCGCACCAGCACCACCCTCTATAATCAGCGGAATCATACCGGCGATCATAGTTACCGAGGTCATCAGAATAGGACGCAGACG
>DEIW01000043.1:0-12171 GCA_002352705.1 Bacteroidales bacterium UBA2764
TGTCAACTGTCAACTATCAACTGATAGCCGAGGACGTCGAAATCCTCACGGAGGACATGCCGGGCTGGTTGGTAGCCAACAATGGTATTCTGACCATCGCTCTCGACATCGAACTGACGGACGAACTGATCGAAGAAGGCATCGCGCGTGAACTCATCAACCGCATTCAGAACCTCCGTAAGTCCTCCGGTCTGGAGATAACCGACCGCATCGAGATTGAACTCGAAGACCGTCCCGAGATCCACAACGCCGTCCTCCATTGCGGCGAATACATTGCTTCCCAGGTCCTCGCTACCTCGCTCGAACTCAATTCTCAAATGTCAAATGTCAATTCTCAAATGTCAAATGTCATCGAGATGGACGGCTATAACGTGAATATTAACATCAAAAAAGCATAAATTATGAGTAATCGTAACATTTTCAAATTCGTATTGGTTGCCTTGATGGGCATCGGTCTGTGCAGTTGTGAAAAGAAACAGACAGAGTTTTATTTGAGCGACCTGCAAGGCTTGTGGTTAGAGAACAACACCAAGCATTATGTCCGCTTTACGGAAGATCCTGTGCAAGATGACACCAATTATTTTTGGGGATGCGAATGGGACGAAGCGGAAGATGTTCACGAAGAGGATCTCGTTTATCATGGCGACGGTTGGTTCAAATACCGTCTTAATAACGAGCAGCTTCTGGAGGTACAAATGATGGACTACGGCTGGGCGGACATTCCCAAGCAATACATTATGGTTACGCTCTCGCCATCCCATATGACCTATCACCCGAAGGACTACAAGAACGAGACAATAAGTTTCACTAAACAATAATCCTATGAAACGCG
The DNA here is from genome assembly GCA_002352705.1 of Bacteroidales bacterium UBA2764. Classification (GTDB taxonomy): domain Bacteria; phylum Bacteroidota; class Bacteroidia; order Bacteroidales; family Paludibacteraceae; genus Colicola. Next base: position 833 of record DEIW01000043.1, read on the forward strand.
CACTTAAAATCATCGGTTGGTCGCTTCTGGGCATCGTGCTGACAGTGGTATTGGTAGCATGTATTGCTATCTATATCGTCTTTACGCCGGAGCGTCTTACCCCTATCGCACGTCAAGCAGCAGCGAAGTATATCACCTGCGAGCATGAGATTGGAGAAGTCGATTTGACATTCTTCTCCACATTCCCGCGTTTTGGTTTACGCGCCGACGGACTGCTGATTATCAATCCTAAAGCCGGTTCGCAGAACGACACGGTAGTAGAAGCGAAACACCTTATCGCCACAGTAGATGTGATGGAGTTTCTGAATCATAAGAACCTGCATGTGCATGAGGCTGTTTTGGATAACGCCCGTGTCAATTTCTACATCGCCCCGGACGGTTCGAATAACCTGACAGAGGTCTTTGTCATTGCGCCGGATACCACCCAAGAGGAAGATACTACGGCTTTCTCGCTGCCTTTTGAGGCACTTGAAGTGAACGGCTTAAAGATAGAGGCTGACTATATCACTTTCGTGGATGACAAAGACACTATTTCTGCTTCGCTCGGGGAAACCGAACTGAGCGCCAATGCCAATAGTTGGGAGGATATTTTCCTCTCTCTTGATGCGCAGAACATATGTGCGCAACTGAAAGGAGAAAAGTATGCCGACTCCCTGCATGTGAAATTAGACGCTCCTTTAGCCGCGGATTTGGACGCTATGCATTTTGCCTTCCGCAGAGCCGAACTGGCAATCAATGAGTTTGCACTCGTACTCAACGGAACAGCAGATATCCTCGATTCCATCGGGGTTGATATGGGTGTGGCGACCAAAGGCAAATGGCAGATCAAGCCTCTTCTGACACTCGTGCCGGCTAAATTCGCCAAGTCGCTCAGTGATCTGGATGTAGACGGCGAAGCGGAGCTGCAGGCTACTATCCAAGGTTATGTCTCTGACCACCAGATGCCACGCGTACAAGCTCATCTGACTTTGGATGACGGCGAGGGTAGCTACAAACCGCTGCCTTACACGCTGCGGGACGTAGCACTGGACGCCACGGCGGACATCCGTCTCACAGAAGGAGAGACAAGCAATGTGGAGATTCATAAACTGCATGCCGCTACGCGCAATTCTCAATTCTCAATTCTCAATTCTCAATTAACCGACCTGATGGGGAATATGCTCCTTGACCTCACGGTTAATCTGGATGCCAACCTGCCGGACTTTGCCTATTTCATGCCGGAGAATATGACTCTCACCGGTACGGCAAAAGGAAAAGCAAAAGCACGGGTAAGAATGGATGACCTCAGTCCGCTAAAATTAGAGAAAAGTACGGTGGATGCGGATCTCACGTTATCTAATATCCATTATGCGATGGATTCTATCGTAGCAGACCTGCCACGCACACACGCTGTCATTCAACTCCCGAACCGGCATCCCTCCAAACCGAAACTCAACTGGGCTCGGATTGACCTGAATACAGAGAAAGCGGACATCGAGATGGCCATGCCACTCAAAGCGATGCTTAAAGCATCCGATATCCAGTTGGAAGTCGGCAATGTACTTTCCAAGAATCCTGTCCTGTATGCCGGTGTGACTCTCATTTCCTCTGAACCGGTAAGTATAGAGATGGACTCCATAGGAGGTGTTATTACGAAACCGAATCTGTTTGCTTATGCAGAGTATAACACAAAGGATACTACAGTAATGCCTGTTGTCAATGCTAAAATCGATTATCAGGCTTTGAGCGGATACTTCAAAGACATAAAAGCGGATCTCAAAGCTTCACAGATGGAGGCATCGGTAAGCGGCGGACGCAAAGACAAATCCATACCGGTTCTGAGAGCCAAACTGAATACCAAAGCTGCAGACGTACAAATAGGTAATGAGCTGCATGCCACTACCGGCCCGCTTAATCTGGAGGCAGGAGCCAGACATAATGCCAAGGAGGAGAATCTTCTTCTCCAATGGAATCCGAGGTTGACAGTCAAACTGCAGAACGGAGAACTCTCTTTGCCGGAAAGACTACCGGAAACGGTGAAGATTCCTTCCATCGATTTCGGCTATTCCAACAGAGAGATGAATATCGAGAACTCGCGCGTAGAGCTGGGTAATTCGGATCTGAACCTGAAAGGAAACGTGCGCAATATCGGTCAATGGTTCAGGCATGATTCTGTCTTGATAGGTGAACTGGATATTGTCTCCGACCACTGCGACGCCAACCAGCTCTTGGCATGGTTCAGTGCGGATAGCGGTTCGGAAGAGAAGCCTGCCGCAGAGGAAACAAAACCGGCAGAAAAGTCTGTCGCTACCACTTCCCTTGAGGGGAAGACGGATGGGGTTCCCGAGACAGAACCGTTCCTCGTTCCTACCGATGTAGACTTGGCGCTTAATACCCATATCCGAGAAGTGGAGATTTTTGACCAGATAGCCAAAGATCTGAAGGGCGGTCTTTATGTGAAAGACGGCAAACTGATTCTGGATGAGGTCGGTTTCATTTGCCATGCTGCCAAACTGCAGCTGACCGCTATCTATCGTACGCCGAGACGCAATCACCTGTATCTGGGAATGGATTACCATATGATAGATGTGAAGATAGACGAATTGCTGCAGATGATTCCTAATCTGAACGAGATGGTTCCGATGCTGAAATCCTTCAAAGGCGAAGCGGACTTCCACTTGGCGGTCGAGACTTATCTCAACAGCCGGTATGAACCGAAGATGAGTACGCTCCGCGGAGCTTCTTCCCTCTCGGGTACCGACCTCGTGGTAATGGATGGAGAGACTTTCTCGAAAATCAGTAAGCTGCTCATGTTCAAGAAAAAGACAGAGAACAGAATCGACTCTCTTAATGCCGAGATTACTGTGTATAAGAACGAGATTGACATCTATCCGTTATGCGTAACCATGGATAATTACATGATTGCACTCGGAGGACGGCATAAAACGGATATGACTTTCGATTATGATATCAATGTACTCAAGCCTATTTATCTTGGTGTACACGTAGGCGGAAATATGAATGACTTGCAAATCAAACTGGCTAAATGCAAGTACGCGCAGGATTTCCGCCCGCACTGGTACCAGAAAGCGGACTCCCAATCGCTTGAGCTGCGACGGATGATCAAGGCTTCTATGGAGAAAAACGTACGTATTAAATCCGATAAAGTAAAAACAGAACAATGAAAAAAACTCTTTTAGGTCTGATTGCAATGACTATGCTTGCATGTACTTCCTCCAACCCGCTGTTGGAGCAACCGAATACACCTTATGGTGTACCAGCGTTTGACCAAGTTAAAATCGAGCACTATTTACCGGCGTTTGAGGCGGCTATCGCCGAGAACAAAGCGGAGATAGACGCTATAGTGAATAACGAAGCTGAGCCGACATTCGAGAATACAATCGTCGCTCTGGACCGCGCAGGTTTGTTGCTGGACCGCGTGAGCGGTGTGTTCTTCAATGTGCTGGAGGCTGACGGCAACGATGAGATGAACGCTATTGCGGAGCAAGTGAGCCCAATGCTCTCGGAGTTGAGCGACGGCATCATCCTCAACGACAAACTCTTCCAACGCGTAAAATTCGTTTATGACCAGCGTGAGCAGTTAGGTCTCAACCCAGAGCAGATGCGCCTCGTCACGGAGACTTACAAATCGTTTGCGGACAACGGTGCCAACCTGCCGGAGGATAAGAAAGAACGCCTCAAAGAGATCAATCAGGAGTTGGGATTACTTTCCCTGAAGTTCGGCAATAATGTAGTAGCCGAGACCAATGCCTATCAGTATTTCGTCAAGGACGAGGCGGAGTTGAAAGGTCTGCCGGAGAGCGCCAAAACGGCTGCGGCTGAAGAGGCTGCGGCGGCAGGTCATCCGGGCGAGTGGCTCTTCACGCCGAAACGCACTTCTTTCACACCGGTACTCCAATACTGCGAAAATCGCGAACTGCGCAAGGAACTGCTGATGGCTTATACCACGCGTGCCAACCATGATAACGAGAATGACAACAAAGCCGTTATCATCCGCGAGATGGAGCTGCGTATCGAGAAAGCCAAACTCTTCGGCTATGACAACGCAGCGGATTATATCCTGGCGGATTGCATGGCGAAGAACCACCAGACGGTGGATACTTTCCTTGCCTCGGTTTGGGCTCCGTCCTTGGAGGCTGCCAAACGTGAAGCTGCTGCGCTGCAAGAGTTATTAGATGCAGATATTGCTGCCGGAAAAGTACTCCCTTCCCTTCAGGGAGGGGACAGGGGTAGGCTTGCCCCTTGGGACTGGTGGTACTATGCCGAGAAACTGCGCAAAGCCAAATATGCGTTGGACGAGGAAGAACTGAAGCCCTATTTCGAACTGAACAACGTCCGCAAGGGTGCGTTCGGGGTTGCTAACAAACTGTACGGTCTGCAATTCGAGCCACTCAAGGACATGCCGGTCTATAATAAAGAGGTAGAGGTCTTCAAGGTAACTGAGGCAGACGGTACGTTTGTTGGTATCCTATATACCGATTATTTCCCGCGCGCAGGCAAACGTCCGGGAGCATGGATGAACAATATCCTGTCGCAGTACGTGGATGCCGAAGGTGTGGATCACCGCCCGGTTATCATCAATGTAGGCAACTTCAACAAACCGACTGCTGGCAATCCGTCGCTCCTCTCGATGGACGATGTAGAGACCCTCTTCCATGAGTTCGGTCACGCTTTGCACGGCCTGCTCTCCAAAGCACATTACAAATCGCTGAGCGGCACCAACACCCCGCGTGACTTTGTCGAGCTGCCATCCCAGTTCATGGAGAACTACGCTTATGCGCCGGAAGTGATGAAGACTTATGCCTTCCATTATCAGACAGGCGAACTGATTCCGGACAGCCTGATTGAAAAGATCAACGCCGCAGGTAAGTTCAACCAGGGTTTTGTAACTACTGAACTACTCTCGGCTTCTATTCTGGATATGGATTTCCATGAGTTGACAACAGCTGAAGGGTTGGATGTCAATGCCTTCGAGCAACAGAGCCTTGAGAAGATGGGTATGATACCTGAGATTATCGTCCGCTATCGTCCTACTTTCTATAACCACATCTTCACCACCGGGTATGAGGCAGGCTATTACAGTTATACTTGGGCAGCAGTACTCGATGCCGATGCTTTTGCTGCGTTCAAAGAGACAGGCAACCTCTTCGATCCGGAGACAGCGGCACGTTTCCGTCACTTGTTGGAACAGGGTGGTACACGCGACGCGCAAGAGCTCTATCTGGAGTTCCGCGGCAAAGAGGCAGACCCGGCTAATCTGTTGCGTCGCAAAGGCTTTATTGAGTGAAACGACAAACACAAGTCATACTATACTATCTGTTGCCGATAGCCTTCTGGCTGTTGGCAATAGGCGGTTGTATTGTACCGGTGCTGATTCCGGAACTGTCTGAACTCTTGACGCCGAACTACTATTGGGGATTTATGGTTGCTGCACTCGTCCTCATTATGATTGCCGTTATTGGTAAAATCAAACGGCATACCAATTCCATAGAGGAATGTTTTCAAGTGGCAGTACTACTGGGTATAGCTTCCTATTGGTTGCCTACCGTGGTTTTTCTCACTCTTCCAGTGTGGGCGTATCTGATTTACCAGAACCTTTTCAGCCTGCGTGCTTTTATTGCTACGCTGATAGGTTATGCGCTCGTAGCCGTTTGGGCGGCATTGGCGGTTTATATGAATTGGATAGCTAATCCATGGGGGGCTTTTTTCGCAAAAGAATACGCACTCGGGTGGATTCCTTTGGGCGCAATATTACTGGCTTGGATAGCTTCTACTATTGCACGACGAAACCTCTATGTCCGATAAAACAAATGACCAGATGGTAACTAAAAAAAACGCCCCGAGGGACGTTTTTTTTTAGTTTTACCATTGTATGACAAAGCCGGCATGGACGTTGATACCCGCTTGGGCATAGTACCAGGGCCAGCAGGCTTTGCCATTCTGGAAATAGGAGCAGTCGCTGCCACCGTTGGACGCATATTTGGCGTTGAAGATATTATTGATCTGGCACAAGAGTTTCACCTCCGGAACACCAAGTGATTTACGATTGGACGATTGACGATGTACGATTTTTTGCATCGGCAGGTTGTATTGCAGGTTCACGTTAGTCGTGGTGTAGGCTTTGAGTGCCGCTGTCTCGTTCTGGGTGTTGTCCAAGTACTGCTTGCCGGTGACGTTGGTCTGGATGGTGCCCACGAAGCCTGCGATGTCGAAGGTGAACAGGCTCATACCTGTCACCATCGGCGAGAAAGCGATCGTCGTCTCTTTGAAGAACACTTCTTCTTTGCCTACCCATTCCCAGTTCTCGTCATAGCGTGTGATGGTCTCGGTATAGTTCAATATCTTGTTGCGCGAGAGCACTAAGTTCCCTTCCCATCGGAACCAGTTGGTGATCTTCACGCCGGCACTCAGTTCCATACCCATCCGGTACGAGTCTTTGACGTTGGTCGTGCTCTGTTTGCCGACATCGTTAATGCGACCGGTGAGGACCAGCTGGTTGTCGTAGTCCATGAAATAGAGGTTGAGACCTATATTAAACCGTGGGTGCGCGTAAGTGTAGCCTAACTCGTAGTCGAAGAGCGTTTCGGCTTTGGGCATGTTGCCGGAGTAGGTCTTCGTCGTGCGGTCGTAAATGATGTTCTCCGTGTAATTGTCGCGACTGGGATCGCGGTTTGCCATGGCGAACGAACCTGCTAACAGATGACCGTGGTTTTGGTAGGTGAGTCCGGCTTTGGGGTTGAAGAAATGGTATTGTACCAGCAGCGGCAGCTCGGTCAGGTCCGGTTGGTCCGCATACTTTTTCAGCGCATCGGCATTGATGCCTGCCATCCGATAGCGCACATACCGGTATTGCAGGTCGGCGTAGAGCGACAGACGCTCTTGGGCGCGGTGGATAATATGCCAATTCGCTTTGGCGTAGATATTGGCATCCACTTTGCGGCTGTTAGCGCGGTAGAACTCATAGACGTAAGGGATCGTTTGGGAGTAATGAGGATCGCTGACCCAAAGCAGTTCGCCCCAATGGGCACCGATATAGTCATTGGCTGCGGCTCCGATTTGCGCCTGCACTGCTTCGGAGGTGTATTTGGCGGAGAGGACAGCTCCGTAGAAATGGTTATTCAGGTTCTTGCGGTAGATGCCGTCGCTCTTTTCCACTTTGCCTTGGTCAGCATCGGTATAGGGCAGCAGGTTGAAATACTTCAGTGCCTTGTTCTCGTATTGCTCGTAGTAACCGCCTCCGTGGGTATAATGGAGGGTGGCGTTGAGGCTCCATTGAGGGGTGAAACGATGGGTGACGGCTATCTGGGCATGCTGCTGGGCGTAGTTGTCCGTCTGGTTGGAGTAATAGACGGTGGAGTCGTTTCCTTGGCTATCTTTGACGGTATATTCACCCGCAGGGTTATAGCGTCTGTCGGCACCGTTGATACCGTAGGCGGTGTTATAATCCACGCCGTCCCAACCCATTCCTGTTTTTTCGCTTCCGCCGAAGAGACGGGCTACCACTTGGGTCTTCTTGCCATACCAGCCGAGATCTCCGTAGTAGCTGTATAGATCGCTGCCGGTGCGGTAGAGGAATCCGTCGGAGTTGACCTTACTGAATCGCGCGTTGGCAACCCATCTGCCGGGCAGCACCACGTGGGCGTTCACCATCTCTTTGAAGGTCTTGTACATACCTCCGTTGAAGGCGAGGGTCACGTAGCTGCGATCCTCCGCGAGATGACGACTGACGAGCATCGGGTCGTTCGTCTGCATGTTCAGACTCGCGCCGAAAGAAGCCGAGCCGTTGGTGCTGGTGCCGACACCGCGCTGCACGTCAATACTGCTCATGCTGGACGCCATATCCGTCATGTTGACCCAGAAGACGGTCTGGCTTTCTCCGTCGTTCAGCGGCACGTCGTTCACGGTCATGTTGATGCGCGTATGGTCCGTACCGCGCACGCGGAAATAGGTGTAACCGATACCCAGACCGTCGTCGCTTGTGACCTGCAGCCCCGGCGTAGTGCTCAGCAGATACGGCAGGTTCTGACCCGTGTTATCGCGGTTCAACGTTTTGCTGTCCGTTACTTGGTGGGAAAGGGTGGTCTGTTGTACCCGCGCAGCGGTGACCTCGATCTCTTCAATCTGAAAATCATTCGCGTTCAGCGTGTCGGACGGAAGAACTTGCGCAGAGTCCTGCGCGGTGGCCTGCGCACTCATTTGCGCAGTAGGTATGAGCACAATGGCACTCATACACATCAACCATGCATGGTTGATTGTAAAAGAATGTTTTTTCATTTTCCTTAGCAGCATTACCTGCTCAGGTTCAACGGGTTTAATTCTCAGCCGGCTGGCTCCCCGAATGAAACTCTGAGAAGAGTGTTAAGATTATTTATTTTATTTGAGACGGATACAGAAGCTGACAAACCAGCCCCACTCCGCCATATAACGATGCGTATTCCCGTTTGGTCGGGCAAGATTATTCAATCCGAAATCATAGCCGGACTGGAGTCTGTATTTGTCCCATTCCAGACCTCCTCCTAATCCCCATTGCGCATTCACACGGTGACGGTCACTGACCATACGGTCGTAGTTCTCGGTATGAACACCTTGCTTTATCAACCATTCTTTCGTTCCAGGAGTCAGGTTATCACTATCCACATAGCAACTCTCCGCCAAGCCCACATGCACCTGAAGGCCGGTAAAAAAGAAGAGATTCAACTCTCGCCAAAGAGGAATGGTATAATAAACCCTTGCAGGAATAGTCAGGTTATGCTCAATGACCCTGTTGTCAATAATTTCCTCCTGTGTAGCCTGTGTAGACATCGATCTCCAGTGCTGCTCGTGCTTGCCAAAAGCCGCCGTGTAGTACAATCCCGTCTGCACTCCGAAATGCAACGGAAGCCGGAACGTAAAAGTAGCACCTACACGGACACCATGAAGGAACAGTTGCGGGTATGATAACTCGCGCGTACGCTGCTCGTGTTGCACATACCCCGCCTCTATCCGGTATTCCACGCCGAAATGATAACTCTCTTCCACCTTCTTTTTCGCCGTGGGGTCGAAGAAACTATTGTCCGCTATCTGCAAATCCGGCCTTTTCACATCATCCGGATATACCGAAAGACTGAACGCACAAATTAATAATAATGTGTAGAGCTTTTTCACGTTTACGGTCTTTTATTTCATTTTACCAAATGGACACACGGTTCTCCGGAGCCACATATAACGGTGACTCTTCCGTAACATTCCATGCTTCATACCATGCATTGATTTGCGGCAGTGCTCCGTTGACGCGCCAACGGCCAAGAGAGTGAGGGTCACTCTTCGTACGGTTCAGTATTTCCTCGGGACGGATATTTCCCGCCCATACATTGGCATAAGCAAGGAAGAAACGTTGCGCCGGTGTGAAGCCGTCACGAGTCTGCAAACGGTCTTTTTCCGCCTTGGCTTCTTCATTCAGCGTAAAGGCAAGATAGGAAACCTGCAAGCCTCCGTGATCAGCTATGTTCTCACCCAAGGTGAAAGCACCATTGGCATGTACTCCCGGAGCGACCTCAATCTTGTTGAATGCCTCTTCCATCACTTTGGTGCGGGCATCAAAAGCAGCTTTGTCTTCGGGAGTCCACCAGTTAACCATATTTCCGTCCTTGTCAAACTGGCATCCTTGATCATCAAATCCATGCGTCATCTCATGACCGATAACCACACCTATTGCGCCATAGTTGAAGGCGTCATCGGCACTCATATCAAAGAACGGATACTGCAGGATACCTGCCGGGAAACAAATCTCATTGCTCGACGGGTTATAGTAGGCATTCACCGTCTGCGGAGTCATATACCATTTCTTCTTGTCTACCGGTTTGCCAAGATAACTGAGGCTGTATTCCTGCTCGAACTTCGCTGCGCGCTCAAGATTGGCATAATATGTATCTTCAGCATTGATATCCAGTTTAGTATAGTCGCGCCACTCATCCGGATAACCAATCTTGATAGTGATGGCATTCAGCTTCTCCAGTGCTTTGGCTTTGGTCTCGTCGCTCATCCAGGTCAGATTCTGAATACGGATACCCAATGCTTTCTGGAGGTTATGAACCAGCGCCAACATACGCTCTTTGTTCTCCTCGGGGAAATATTTCTGAACATACATCTGTCCCACAGCCTCACCTAATGTGCCGTTTACTACACCTACGGCACGTTTCCACAGCGGACTCGGCTCTTCACGACCGGAAAGGACTTTTCCGTAGAAATCGAAAGAAGTCATGTATATCTCTGTCGTCAGATACGAGGATGCACCCTCGATTGCCTGCCATGTGAACAATGTCTTCAAGTCTTCCAGCGGTTCTTCTGCCAGCATTTTACCCGCCTCTTGGAGATGAGGAATCTGACCGATAGAGAGGCTGTCCAATTCCACTCCAAGTGCTGCAAAATATGCTTTCCAGTCTACTTGCGGGACCAGTTCCTGCAACTCAGCAATGCTCATCTTGTTGTAGTTTCTCTGCGGATCACGCAACTCTACATTGCTATAGGCCGCTTTTGCCAAGCGGGTCTCCATGCGCAGAACCGTCTGCGCACGCTCAGCGGCATTGTCGAATCCGAAAAGACCAAACATCTTCTCTACGTACGCCACATAAGCATTTCGGATAGCTGTGGTCTGTTCGTCTGTATCCAGATAATATTCCTTCTCTCCCAATGCGAAACCTGCTTGGCACTCGTTAAGGATATTCATTGAACTGTTCATGGCATCCGCATCCACATACATCGCCCAGAGTTGGAAATCCATTGCAGATCCCAACACTTTGGATAATTCCTCGCGGGTGCTTATTGCCGCGATTTCATCGAGAGTTTTCTGCACCGGAGCTATACCTTCTTTGTCACGACGGGCGGTATCCATAGCCATATTATAAATATCACCGATTTTCTGGGCTATAGAGCCTTGCGGATTTTTTGCAGCGGCTATTTCTTTTATCAATCCGTTCACCTGCTCTAAATTGTTCAATCCTAATTTGTCGAACGAACCGAATCGGCTATACTCGGGTGTCAAGGGATTATTTGCCATCCATCCGCCGCAAGCGTACTGATAGAAATCATTTTGAGCCACCGCGGTTGTATCTAAATTTGCCAAATCAATACCAGTAGTCTGCTGTTTTTTTGTACATGCTGTTGTCATAAGCATCATTGCTGAAAGTGCAAAAATAATTTTTTTCATATTTATACTTGTTTATATTCTTTTGATCGTTACCAATTGATGAGTATATCCTCCCTGCTCGGCAGAGAATATTCCGTGCGTATCCATCTTCTCCACTTTTACGCGCCCGGAACAATGTATCACGCGTTCCTTATCTATCGCTATGCCCACATGC
>DEIW01000043.1:12191-15824 GCA_002352705.1 Bacteroidales bacterium UBA2764
ACATGCGTGACACGCGTCTCCCCCTCATGCCCGAAAAAGACCAAATCTCCGGCTTTGACATGCTCCAACGCACTGATAGTACGGCCTTGTCCGGCTTGCTCGGACGCATTTCTATGCAGTTTTTTACCAAACAGACTCATGATAATCTGGGTAAATCCGGAACAGTCCATACCCATTGCATTCTTTCCACCCCATAGATATGGGATATTCAGGAAGAAACGCACTGCCTGCAAGAGATTCTGTTGGTTCAACTTCAAAGGCTCCGTCAACACCATTCCCGGGTCAATACGAAATCCCACTCCAAGCACCTCAAAACGTCCGTCTTTATAGTAGGTCAGACGTGTTCCGGCTGTAAGAGGAACCGTTTGTCCGTTATTCTCGCTCACGGCATATGCCATGGGCATTGCCACACAAGCTGCATTCTCAAGAGCTTTTTTATATGCCGTATAATCCTTTCCGGCGATAGGTGCTACCATCTTGGCATCAACCCATCCTTCCTGATCATCCGCCTCCAAACGGATACGGTACCATCGTGGCTGTTCTTCCAAGATTATACAAAGTTCCCCGAAGAGCATTTGCGTTTCCTGCTCTGCCCCCTCACACGGTGTATTCCTAAGAGGAACGATACTATGTAGAGCTATACCATGCATTACCAAACCTCTTGCGGGTGATGATTATCCGTCCGCGGATAATCTATAGAATAATGCAGGCCTCGCGACTCTTTGCGCTCAATAGCTTGACGGGTAATGAGATAACCTACGTTAATCATATTACGCAACTCGCATATATCCTTGGTAGCTTTAACGCGTCTAAAGAGATCCTCCGTCTCCTCGTAGAGCAAATCCAGACGCTCCCAGGCACGACGTAACCGCAGATCCGAACGTACGATACCTACATAGGTGGACATGATTTGTCCTACTTCTTTGACATCCTGCGCGATGAGCACCCGCTCTTCGTTCGTAAGCGTTCCTTCGTCATTCCAAGCCGGGATTTTATCGTTGAAATCGTACTCATCTATGACACTGAGACTATGTTTTGCCGCTGCATCAGCGTATACGACTGCTTCGATAAGAGAGTTGGAAGCCAAGCGGTTACCGCCATGCAAACCGGTACACGAACACTCGCCAACAGCATACAACCGGCGTATAGAGGATTGACCGTCCAAATCCACCTTGATACCTCCGCACATATAGTGGGCACATGGTGCCACCGGTATATAATCCTTGGTAATATCAATGCCTATACTCAGACATTTGGCATAAATATTGGGGAAATGATGTTTCGTTTCCTCCGGATCTTTATGCGTCACATCCAGACACACATGATCGATAGCGTGAATCTTCATCTCATTATCTATAGCGCGCGCCACGATATCACGGGGAGCGAGAGAGAGACGGGGGTCGTATTTCTGCATAAACTCCTCGCCGTTCGGCAATCTGAGTATGCCTCCGTATCCGCGCATTGCCTCCGTTATCAAGTAAGCAGGATGCGTCTCTTTGGGGTTGAAAAGGCTGGTAGGATGAAATTGCACAAACTCCATATCCTTCACTATTCCTTTAGCGCGATATACCATCGCTATACCGTCTCCTGTAGCTATTTCGGGATTCGTAGTTGTAGCATATACCGCTCCTGTTCCTCCTGTAGCCATTAAGGTAATACGGCTCAGATATGTATCTATCTTCTGAGTTTCCGGATTCAGTATATACGCTCCGTAACACTCGATATCCGGCGTACGGCGTGTCACGCGAACGCCCAGATGGTGCTGCGTGATAATCTCCACTGCAAAATGATTCTCCAAAACCTCAATATAGGGGTTATTCCGCACAGCAGCCATCAACCCGCGCTGTATCTCGGCGCCCGTGTCGTCGGCATGATGGAGAATACGGAATTCCGAGTGCCCTCCTTCGCGGTGCAAATCAAATTCACCATCCTCCTTCTTGTCAAAATTAACCCCCCACTGCACCAATTCCTCGATGCCCCTTGGAGCATTCCTGACTACTTGCTCTACCGCCGCCGGATCACTCAGCCAGTCTCCGGCAACCATCGTGTCATGGATATGCTTCTCGAAATCATCCACCATTAGATTAGTTACGGATGCTATTCCCCCTTGTGCCTTTGCGGTATTTGCCTCCTCAAGCGTTGTCTTACAGCATAACGCTATCCTATACCTGCCGGTACGCGCCACTTTCAGCGCAAAACTCATTCCGGCTACACCGCCTCCAATAATTAAGAAATCGTATTTTTTCGTCATAGTTAATATCAAAAAACCTTTGCAGGTGCAAAGGTACTGCTTTTTTTTGACATGAGCAAATTTTTGATTTTAAATTTACACTTTTAATCGTTATTGCGCCTTACAAAGGGCAAAAACGCTGAAACGTGCCCCTCTGAAAGCACGCATCGCATGCAGGCAGGCTTTAACGGTTTCTCCCGTGGTGACCAAATCATCCACTACCAGTATGTGCTTATGATACATCTGCTCCGGATGATTGACAGCAAAAGCACCTGCTACATTTGTTTTCCGTCCTTCTCCGTCCTGCAATGCTTGTTTGGGAGTATTCCGGATGCGCTGTACATGCGTGGTATCTATTGGAATACCCGTTACTTCGCTTATTCCGCGAGCGATATATTCCGACTGGTTATATCCTCTTTCCCGTAACCGCTTCGGATGAAGGGGCATTGGGATAATCACATCGATTCCATCGAATAAATCTTCGTTTCTGCAACTCATCACAGCCTGCCATCCCATCCAGTACCCCAACTCGGGTTGATCAGAATATTTCATCCGATGGATGACATGGCGGATAAGATGCTGTTTCTCATAATGTAAGAACGCCCACGCATGTACCAGATGCATAGTTTTGCGTGCGGCAGAGAGAGAAGATGCGCCATCCAATAGTGCCATTTCGGTGCTATTATCTGCTGTCAAATCCTGCTCTGTACGTGGTAATTTACGAAAACAATCCGTACAAATCCAGTCTGTATGCTCTACCCGTATCTGGTAATCACTGATGTATTTTCCACAGAACGGGCAAGTTTTCGGATAGAACAAAACAGAGAGATCCATCGTTATTCAGAATGAAATCATAGCGCCTGATAGTTACGCCCATAAGAACGATAGGTATCTTTCTCTATCTCTATAGTAGGTTCCTCCCAGCGGATCAAAGGCGCCAACTGCCACTTAATATACTTGATTTTCATCCCCCTGTCCAACCATTGTTTCTCATAATGGGTTTGGAGTGCTTTAGCATCATCAAAATGCCGGATTCCATCGGTCTTTTTATCATATAAATCATCTGTAGTACAGATAACCGGATAGGGGTTCAGCCGCAGCATCTCAGTGGTATAAGTATAGAGGAAAGGGCTATCCGTCTTGAGATGAATCAGCCCGTTTGGTTTCATGATACGGTGGTAGCGTTGCATGAAATATGTACTTGTCAGCCGTTTGGTAGCTTTTTTCATCTGCGGGTCACAGAATGTAATCCATATTTCGTCCACTTCACCGGCAACAAAAAAACGGGTAATAAATTCAATGTTCGTACGCAGGAAAGCTGCATTTTTCAGTCCTTCCTCAACAGCTTGTTTCGCGCCCGCCCATATGCGCGCTCCTTTAATATCCACTCCGATGAAATTCTT
>DEIW01000105.1:0-10656 GCA_002352705.1 Bacteroidales bacterium UBA2764
ATGTTCTCCTCGTTACAGATACTTACGCCCGCCTTACCAACGTCGCCCACTACACGTGCGTTGTCGGGGTCGTAACCGCGGTGTGTAGGGAGGTCGAAGGCCACAGAAAGACCTTTCTGACCTGATGCCAAGTTACGACGATAGAAAGCGTTTGACTCCTCTGCCGTAGAGAAACCAGCGTACTGGCGGATTGTCCACGGACGGAAGGGATACATCATTGAGTACGGACCGCGGAGATAAGGAGGAATACCTGCTGTGAAGTCGAGGTGCTCCATACCTTCAAGGTCTTCTTTGGTATATACAGGACGAACGTCGATGTGTTCTGGTGTGTGCCAGTTCTCTACGATACCGTTGTCCTTAACCCACTTGGCACCATCCTGAGCCTTGATGCCTGCATAGATATCTATGTTTCTAAAATCTTTTCGCATAATTCAAGTCTCCTATTCTTTAAATACCAAGTTTCTCATTATATTGTTTCAAAGTCTCGAGGACATTACACTTTACGTGGATGAAGTTCTCGATGCCTGCTGCCTTGAGGTCCTCCATACATGCTGGAGCACCAGCTACGACGAACATTGCGCGACCATCGAGATACTTGAATGCTGGGATGGCGTACTCAGCGTACTCGTCGTCTGATGAGCAGATAACTACGATATCAGCCTTTGCCTTGAGTGCTGCGTCAACACCCTCTTCAACGGTCTTGAAGCCGAGGTTGTCGATAACCTTGTAGCCAGCGCAGGCAAGGAAGTTACAAGAGAACTGGGCGCGAGCCTGACGCATAGCGAGGTTACCGATGGTCAGCATGAAGGCAACGGGTTGTTTCTTGGCACCCTCGGTCTCCAAACGGAGCTGTTCGAACTCCTCGGCAGCACGGGCAACTGGCAAGGTGGGCAATAACCCCTCTCCGGCTCTCCCCTCAAGGGAGAGGGAACAGTTACCGCCGCATTTCTCCTCCCCTTGTGGGGAGGCTGGGTGGGGTTTCGATTTGCAAGTGCAGATGCTACTGCAAGCCCCGGCGTCGGCTTTGATCTTCTTGCCGGCTTTCTCGGTGAAGTTCGGGAACTGGTTGGAACCGAGCAGCACCTCTTTGCGTTTAGCGACGTCAGCGAGACGCGCCTTGAGGTTAGAAGCCATATGCTCTTGTACCTTGCCTTCGGAAACGAGCTGGTACATACCGCCGCGCTCCTGGATGTCGAGGAACTGTTTCCATGCCTCGGCAGCGATAGAAGCCGTCAGGTTCTCGAGGTAGTACGAACCCGCTGCGGGGTCAACGACCTTATCGAAATGTGCCTCTTCCTTGAGCAGCAGCTGCTGGTTACGGGCGATACGCTCGGAAAAATCCGTCGGACGCTCGTAGGTGATGTCAAACGGCGTAACGGTGATCTCATCCACACCTGCGAGAGCAGCACTCATCGTCTCGGTCTGCGAACGAAGCAGGTTCACGTACGCGTCGAAGATGGTCATGTTGAAACGGCTCGTTTCTGCGCTGACGTTCATCTTCGCGGCGTTGCGGAGAGCGGTCGTGAAGATCGGGTCCTTGTATGCCTCAACGATCTTTGCCCACAGCAGACGGCCTGCGCGGAACTTGGCAATCTCCATGAAATAGTTACCGCCGATACCCATATTGAAACGGATAGCGTTGGCTGCGCGGTAGTTCGGGATGCCTGCCTCGGTGAGCATCGTCATGTACTCGGCACCCCAAGCAAGAGCGTACGCGAGCTCCTGGGCAGCATACGCGCCGGAGTTATTGAGGATGACGGAGTTGACGCCTACTACGCGGTAACCCGGCAGCGACTTGGCTGCTTTGACGGTCTCCGCGATCTTCTGAGATACCTGCTCACGCGTCAGAGCTTTGCCCTTGAGGAGCATCACCTTGATCGGATCAACGTTGATAGAACCGATGAGGCCTTTGGTGTCATAACCCATGCGGCCGTAGTAACGCACGAGGATGTTCGCCAGCTTCGGCGCAGCGCAGGCGCAGATAGAGAAGTTGATCGCTACTGCCGGTGCATAAACGCCGTTGAGCAGCGTTTTGATGAAGTTGTACGTCAGTTTGTCTTTGTCCAGACAGAAACCGAGCGACGTGATACCTTTGTTGAGCACCTCCAGCGCTTTCGCATTCGCCTTGCGTGCGTTCTTGCAGGCGCAGATGTTCTGACGGATAGCCCAGTCGTTGTTTGTACGCGTACCGCGGACGTAGGGGAACTGACCGGGGGCGGAGACGGTGGTCTTGAGCCCTTTCAGGTCCTCACGGCGGTAGAACGGCTGCACGTTGAATCCTTCCGGCGTGCGCCATACCAGCTTCTTGTCGAAGTCGGCACCTTTCAGGTCAGCGATGATTTTGGCTTTCCAAGTCTCGGTGGAGACCGGCGCAAAATCCGCCAACATGTTTACTTTGTTTTCTGCCATGCTTTTAATGTGTTTAATGTATTTGATTTATTTTTTTTGATGTTTTTATCTCGCTCACACTTGAACGGTTGCTACTTATCTCCTTTTCACTCTTGCGTTTAGCTGCCTTTTGGGGCTTCATAGGCTAAACTTGTGAATGGTTGCGTTTCGCTTCTTTTTTGTGCTTTTATTCCGTTTCTTTGATTAAGCCCACAAAATTACATCTTTTTCTGCACATATGCAAGAAAAATAGCAAAAAACGTTTGACTTTTTGCATTTTTATCCTATTTCGCAGCATTCCGAGCACTTTTTCGTCTGAAATCTCTCTCTGAATCCTCAAAACCAAGTCCTATAATAACGCAAATCCCTCTCCAAACCTCTCCCAATATCTCTCTAAGTACTATTCTTCGTCTGTCTCCGGCTGTTTTATGCCGGCTAATTATAGTATTTGTTTGTTTCCCGAAATACTATTCGGGACTAAAATACATAAAAATGCGCCTTTTTCTTGCATATGTCAGAAAAAAGCAGTAATTTTGCGAGCAAAATTGCAAGCTATGAGTAAAACTTGCAACGCAAGCAATAAAACCATCGTCCCTTCTCGGACGTTAAACAGAGAAAGCGCAAAGCGTTGCGCGAATACATATTGATTAAAAGCATTTGCTATGCTTGTTTGTCTGAGTAAACGAAATGTAGGAAGTTTCAAAAGCAGATAGGAAACAAGTCGAAGCAGATGCCCGTTGGTATATTTACACGTATCTTATTTACAGGGATACGCGCCTATATACTAAAGCGGGCAGCTGAGTTGAATTCCGTCTGCTATGGTATCCTACAACCTCAATGACCGGATGACAATCAGTTGTCCGCGTTTTTGTTTGTACCTAATGAAAAACGCTGCAAAAGTACAACAAATTTACGGAACGCACAAGTGCGCGAGCAAAAAGGACCAAAAAGGACCATGAATATGTCGCAAAAAAGTAGTAATTTTGCAGCCTGAAATCGAAAAGTTTACAAAAAACTCATGGATCACTCCTCCTGCCTAATAATAAAGTGGAGGTAAATAAAATTATTTAATACTATGGTACAAGTTAAAATCTTTTACGAAGCGGTTAATGCGCCAAATATTGAAGCGCAAATAATGAATTTCTTTTCAAAAAATAGTTTGAAATTGAAGTTGTGGATACCACATATAACCGTCCTCTGCATCAAATGCACATGCAATGTTAATTTACAAAACTAACTAAATAAATATATGTTCATATGAAAAATAATTACTTTATCCAAATATGGGATCAAAGGATATTTCCATTGGATTCTGACTATGATCAAATTGCTTTATTGCGACCCTCTGAATTTAACAATATTTTCGAGAAAACGATGGGGCAAATGGCAAATAATAATGTTGAAGGATTGATAATGATATCTTACCATGGAAGAACTATATATAAAAAATATGTAGCCAATACTGCTTTTCCTGAAGACGGTTGCGTTATACTAAGTTATCGATCACTGGCAGAATTGGGAATTGATCCAAAAGATATTATCAATACACCAGATACAGTTAGCATAGAACCTGCTAGTGCATTTGCTTATTTATGGAATAACTCATATTCATATTTAAGAAAGCCATTTAGATGGGCTGTATGTGGACTATTATTGACTATCTTCTTTGGGCTTATCTCTATAGCATTTGCTATATTCCAATTAATTTGTTGCTGCTAAACATTAAAAACATTAATAATATAATACTTAATACAATGAAAAAGAAACTATTTACCCTATTGCTTGCTGTAGCAGCCAGCGTAGGAACGATGTTTGCGTCCATACAAGTGGATGGCATTTGGTATAATTTCGACAGCAGAACACGAACTGCCTGTGTTACTTATCAAGGTGAATACTCTTATACTTATCCAGATGAATATCTCGGAAATGTTGTCATCCCGTCCTCTGTGACTTACAAATCTGTGACTTATAGCGTCACCAGCATTGGAATGGATGCTTTCAAACATTGCACCGGTTTGAACTCTGTGACTATTCCCGAGAGCGTCACCAGCATTGGACATGAAGCTTTCGCACGTTGCACCGGTTTGACATCAATAACCATTCCCAATAGCGTCACATTCATTGACTCTTATGCTTTCGCTTATTGCACCGGTTTGACCTCTATTACCATTCCCAATAGTGTCACAAGCATTGGAGATGAGGCTTTCTCTAATTGCAGCGGTTTGACCTCTGTGACGATTCCCAATAGCGTCAAAGGCATTGGAAGTCGTGCTTTCTTCGATTGCACCGGTTTGACCTCTGTAACCATAGAAGCAGAAACCCCGCCAACATGGTGGAGGGATGATTATGATTATTTTCCTTTTGACGAGCTGAATTATAACAATAGTTATCCCATATATGTTCCGTGTAATGCAATAAATGTCTATAGATCGTCACCATCGTGGAGACCCTATCGATATCGTGTTTATGTAAAACCTGATTGTCCGAATATCACAGTTCGACTTGACCCGAGTAGTTGTTCTTCTTCATGGTCAGAAGTTTATCTTTGGGCTTGGACTGATAGTGGAGACCTTTTTGATACATGGCCCGGACAGAGAGTGGGTATGGACAAGGATGGATGGTATTCATATATATTTGATGAGGATATCACTTCTGTTAACATTATTTGGAATAATGGTACATATTGGGCTACAGGTGAACACAAAACAGTTAATATTGAAGGGGTGACATCTTCTACATGTTACGCACTAAATAGCACTACCGGCACCCATATTACAGTAAGCGTGGTTAATTGCCCTAACGACGTTCCCACGCAATATACAATAGTCTTCAAAAACTGGGATGGTAGTGTTCTGCAAAGTATGCAAGTAGAAGAAGGACAAATACCGCAATACACCGGTGCTACGCCGACAAAACCCGATGATGCGCAATATACCTATACCTTCTCCGGCTGGACACCACAGATTGTAGCAGCAACGGCAGATGCCACTTATACTGCTACCTTTACGGCAACACCGAAAGGTCAGGGCATAGACGATGTACAAAGCGACCCAACGCAATGTACAAAGGTTATTCGTGATGGACAACTCTTCATCCTCCGCGGAGATAAAACCTATACTCTTACCGGCCAAGAAACAATCATGCCGTAAAGTTAGAAGTGAAGTAACCTTAAAAAGAACTAAATACTACTATGTACATTCAAAGCCGGAGGAGCGGAAACTCCTCCGGCTTTGTTCTCAGGACACAGATCTGATATACGCGTATAGCAGAGAAAAAGTTATTCTTCTCCGAGAATTTGCAGCATTTGTGCCGGAGTTACTACTCGCGGATCTATCGGAAAATGCTTCAAGTTGCCGGTGACAAGGAAGGAGTCTTCTTCAGAAAGTGCCACTTCATAGAAAACACGGTCATCTTCATCAATCAACAATTTATCGTAAGCAGTACGATTTGTTGCGATTCCATGTTCAAGAATATAATTGATAATCGTATCTAATCTTGATTTTGCAATATGGAAATGTTCGCGCGACAACACCTCTGTATATTCAGCGAGAATTTCGTCATTATACAAGGGTGTCATTTTTCCTTGAGCCAAAGCATCTACAACTTTCGTTGTTGCAGAATTAGGATTTTTTGTGAGGAAAGCAGACACAAAGACATTAGTGTCTATTACAACATAAATCATAATTAGGCTTCTTGTTTGTTCTTCTTTTCTCTTTCCAAGCGCTCTTTGCGCTCTTTTCGTGCAGCTTTAATTTCTGCATTAATCTCATCCAGCGTTAGTTCCGGAGTTTCTGGATGTGGCTCATATAATGCTTCCAACAAGCGTTTTCTTGTCTGATCCTCTTCTGCACTAATCGTGAAAGGAATAGAACGCGTACGAACAACGGCATTGATAAACACATTTACGGCCGCATTAACACTCATACCGAATTGTTCACAGAGTGCGTCAAATTGCTTCTTGACGTTATTGTCCACACGGACAGTCATTGCTGTTTGTGCCATAATTACTCCTTCTTTTTGATGTTAATTGATATCAATATGATTTCATTTCGACTGCAAAGGTACAAAAAAACTTTCAATGGTGCAAATTTTTTAAGAAAAAAGACCTTATAAAGTCGTTTTTTGCACAGAAAACACCTTTTAGTGGTTCTTTTATTGCAAACTCTCTCTCGCAGCATACGAAGATTGGTCACGCGGAAAAGGACCAAAAAGGACTTTGCGTATATGAGCGAAAAGCAGTAATTTTGCACCGTCAAACGGAGAATGCCCAAAATCCATAAAAGAGTAGGCATAACAAACAATCAAATCTATTATGAAAAAATTACTGTTACTTTTCGCATGCGTATCCTTATTATGCGCATGTGGCGGTTCTTCCCCAAAACCAACGGAAGAATCAAAAACACTGCCGGCTTCCAGCCTGATTCTAAAAGGCAAGCATGCAAAATTATTTAAGTTATCCGGGGACACGTACAATGTCAACTTGGTAAAAGTCGCCGGCGATTGGCAGGTTCGTATTAAAATGACGATTGCGACCAACACGCCATTCGAAAATATCAAAAACAGCGAGAATTTCGAGCGTGAACTGGAAGATCCTTATGGCAAATTATTGAATAGCAGTGAAGTCGAATTGGAATCATTGGAAATGAATGGGAGTGATTGGGAAACACTGCTCCAAGAGGATGAAGAATCGGAATTGGCTATCGGCGGCAATACATGGACATACAAGCACATGGAGTACGAAAGAGCCAAAGAGATCTTTGACAATACCGTTGCTGTGGAAATCTCCGGATTGGAATTAAAACCTCTGAAAAAGGAGAGTCTCAAATCCGCCACCCAATCCATAATGGAAGATCAAGACATCCAAGATTTGAAAGATGCAGCAGAAACTGCCGGAAAACTGCTTGAAGCAGAAAAAGGTCTGTTGGACGCTTTATTTTAATTAACAATATTAACTCTAAATTTTCAGTATTATGTTAACAATTTTATGGTGGGCATTAGTCGCCCTTTGTTTATGTTTCGGTTTCCTGGGATGTTTTATCAACAAAGTTCCCGGACCGATTGCTGTGGTAATTGCAACACTCCTTGCTATTCTGTGTCTCGACATTCCTATTGAGTGGAGCACCTTTGGTATCATCACTGCGTTGGCAATTGCCAGCATGATTGTTTCCAAACTGCTTGTCAAACTGGTAAAAAAACTCCAAGAGTATTCCAAACGCGCCACATGGGGAACGACCATCGGTTCTATTATCGGTCTGCTTTTGGTTTATGGCGCTACTTCCTCTGATTCCAAGGCGCTTCTTATTACCATGCTGATTGTCGGCTTTGTTGTACTGCCTTTCGTTTTGGCATTCTTATTGGAACTGACCAATAGACAAGGAGCGGTTATGGCTTTAAAATGTGCCACTTCGGCTACATGCGCCTATTTGTCCGATACGCTCTTGAAACTGGCGGTATTCGTGTATGCTATTTATGTTATTTTTCAAATAGGATAAAACTTTTATTGGGGCTCTGAAACAGGGCGGGCGGAAACTCCGTCTGCCTTGTTTTTTTTATAATTATTTGCATATGTCAAAAAAATATTGTAATTTTGCACCCGATATGAATAAATACGCCCCCGAAATAACAACCCTGCGGATGGATATTGAGCATGAAGTGAAGCGCAAGATCCGTACACCGTATGACTTCGAGTTCCTCGCAGGCGTCATCTGGGAACGGCTGCACGAGAATATATCTCCCACCACGCTCAAACGCCTCTGGGGCTATATCGACGGCGCAGACACTACGCGCCGCACGACGCTTTGTCTGCTCTCCCAGTTCCTCGGTTTTGACGACTGGGAGGCGTATCTTACTTCACTTGCCGCGCGCACGGATATAGAGAGTTCGGCGTTTGAAGGAGAAGGCGTTCGTATCAATGACCTTCAGCCCGGCGACAGGGTAGAGGTGACCTGGCTGCCGAACAGACGCTGTGTCTTCCGCTATGAGGGAGAAGCGCATTTTACGGTCATGGAAGCCGAGAACGCCAAACTGCGCGTCGGCGATTCGTTCGACACCACCTGTTTCCTCGTTGGCAAACCGATGTACCTGGATAATTTACAAAGGGACGAAGTACCAAGTACAAAGGAGAGCGTCTCCTATGTCGCCGGCTCAAGAAACGGACTGAACTCCGTAAAATTGGTAAATGATAAATGCTAAAATGGTAAATGAAAAATGGTAAATAGTCCAAGTTCGTCCGGTTTTATAGTACCTGCCGATTTCTCGTCTGAATGGCGGGATATTTCTCTCTTGCAAACGCGTTCGCGCACACAGATATATACCGCCTCCCGGTATGGCAGGCGTTTTGTGCTCAAGGCGCTGACGCCTGATACTGCCTCTCTGACGGACTATCGGTTACAACAAGAACAGGAGTTCCAACTCGGTATCCAGCTTGTCCATCCAAACATCGCCGCCACCTATTCTCTGGAAGAAATAGACGGAGTAGGGCGGTGTATCGTGCAGGAATGGATTGACGGTCTGACGCTCGGCGAGTGGCTACGCGCCAAGCCCACCAAAGCCGCACGGAAACGGGTGTTCTCGCAACTCCTGGATGCGCTCGAATACATCCATAGCCTGCAACTCGTCCACCATGATCTCAAGCCGGATAATATCCTTATCACCCGGAATGGCGCGAACGTCAAACTGATCGATTTCGGGCTCTCGGCGACGGACGCTACTATCACACCCGTTCCGAACGACCCACGCAAAGACATTGAGGCCCTGCAACGCCTCTTCTCGGACATCTGTCCTAAAGGACATTTTGCCAACATAGCTGCCTTGCGCAAAGTCCTCAACCGGCGCAACAGACTCATGCTCCTCTTGCCCGTACTCCTGTCCGCTATTCTGTTGGCAGCGGCTGCCGCGCTTTTCTATATTTCCTGGCATGAACGCCAGTCCGAGCAGCAGCGTATTGACGAACTGAACGCGCAAATAGCCGCTTATGCCGAACAAGATCTTGCGCAACAGGAAATGCAGCAGCGTATTGATGAGATGAGTGCACAGATAGAGGCTTATGAAGAACAAGAACGTGAACAATTAAAGGAGAAAAAACGGTATGAAGCTATGTGTGCACAAGTGGACTTTTATATCGCACAAGAGCGTGAGCAATTATTAGAGATAGTTAATCGCCGCCAGTCCTATGAAGAAGAAATACTCTATCGCGAAAAGGATTCGTATGATAATGAACTCGTTACGTATTCTTTTGAAAAGAAGCGGGATTCGCTACTCAATTTGTACGACGAATCAGATCCGCTTCGGGATCAGTTCTGGCAGAGGTGGGAACGTTTAGAAAGAGTTATGTATAAAGAAGTTTCTCATTATGCATGGCATCGTCCTCGTTTGGAAAAAAATCAAAAATGATAAAATAAATCATTTACCCTGACGAAAAACCGTTTCTTCGTGCAAAAATAAACTCTGACAGCAAGTTTACCCCAGCAAGCATGGGCTTAATTCCGTCAACAGGATTACTAATTCCTGAAAGAATATTCTATCAACTTCTTTTCTAACTACAAGCGCGAGACCTGTTATTAGTCCCGCGCTTGCCTTTTTGTGGGCTTAATCAAAGAAACGGAATAAAAGCACAAAAAAGAAGCGAAATGCAACCATTCACAAGTTAAGCCTATGAAGTTGTCCAAACGCCGATTTTTGTTCTTCCTGTTAAAAAGAGTTATAAAGTGTGTTTTGCAAAATGATTTTTTTTGTGAAAAAAGGGCGCGCGCGCTTGCGTATATCGAAAAAAAGCAGTAACTTTGCGCCCGCTTTTATCGCGGGCACTATCTTCGTAATGCGATAAAACTCTGTTTTAACGGTAATTACTCAGATGTGCTCCGCTCTCCCCAAGGATTAAAATCCTCGGGGGCCCCAGAAAAGAACAAAACAAACTAAAACAATAATTAACTAACATTTATGCAACAAATCAAACTGAAACGTGGTTTGGACATTCCTTTTGAGGGACCTGCGGCAGAAACGCTCGGTAGCGTGCGCCGTCCGGAGGTCTTTCATATTGTGCCCGACCATTTCGCCGGTATCACGCCCAAACTGGACGTCAAGGTCGGCGACCGTGTGAAGGCGGGTAGCCCGCTCTTCCACGACAAAGCGTTTGAGCAGATGCAGTTCACTTCGCCCGTCTCGGGTACCGTGCAAGAGATTGTACGCGGAGAGCGCCGTAAGATCATGTCCATCGACATCCTTGCGGACGCTACCATCGAGTATGAAGTACTAAGTGACCAAGTACCA
>DEIW01000105.1:10688-16637 GCA_002352705.1 Bacteroidales bacterium UBA2764
TGTGGGCATTGCTCAAACAGCGTCCGTACGACTGCATTGCGCTGCCGAACAAGAATCCTCGCGCTATCTTTATCTCTACGTTCGACACGGCTCCCGTGGCTCCGAACTATGAGTGGGTGCTCAAAGGTCAGCTGCCGACGCTGCAAGCTGCCGTAACCGCCTTGAGCCAACTGGCTCCGGTGTTCGTCGGTATCAAGGGTGGCGCCAAAGCGACCGAGTTCAGAGAGTTGAAGGACTGCACCCTCTATGAGGTCTTCGGTCCGCACCCTGCCGGCAACGTAGGCGTACAGCTCAACAACCTCGCGCCACTGGCGAAGGGTGAGACGGTCTTTACCGTCAACATCCAGGACCTCGCCATCATCGGCCGCCTCTTCCAGAAAGGTATCGTTGATTACCAGAAGAAAGTGGCGCTGACCGGTCCGTTGGCGTACGGCAAGCAGTACTACAACGTGCTGCCGGGAATGCCTGTATCGGCTATCCTCACGAGCAACGTACACACCGAATGCCCCTGCCGTTATGTAGCAGGCAACGTGCTCTCCGGACGTCAGATCAGCCTTGACGACATCATCTCCGTTTATGACAACCAGTTCACGGTGCTGGACGAAGGCTCCGAGAACCATGAGTTCATGGGTTGGATGCTGCCGCGCTTCTCGTCGTTCCATTTCGGCAAGACCGACCCCGCTGCCATGCTCGACAACTGTTTCACACGCTGGCTCTTCGGCAAGAAGCACTACCAGTGGGACGCACGTCTCAAAGGCGGACGCCGCGCAATCATCGTCAGCGGCGAGTACGACAAGGTCTTCCCGATGGATATCTACCCCGAGTACCTCATCAAAGCCATGATTGCCGGCAACATCGACAAGATGGAAGCCCTTGGCGCGTATGAGGTGGCTCCCGAAGATTTTGCGCTCTGCGAGTATGTCTGCACCTCCAAAATGCCGCTGCAGGCTATCGTGCGCGAAGCGTTGGACAATTTAAAAAAGGAGATTGAGTGATGGAATGGTTATATAGAAATTGGAAGAAGTTCGGCAAGAACTTCGAGGAAGGCGGCAAACTGACATGGCTCAGTTCGTTCTACGACGCTTTCGATACCTTCCTCTTCACACCTCAGACTACCGCCAAGCGTCTTGGCACGCATATCCATGACGGTTCGGACAGCAAGCGTACGATGATTATTGTCGTACTGGCTCTGGTTCCCGCGCTGCTCTTCGGTATGTTCAACGTAGGTTACCAGCACTTGCTCGCCACCGGTCAACTGGCTGCCGGCATGACCGCTGCTCTCTGGTGGAAAGCATTCGGCTTCGGTTTCCTGGCTGTACTGCCGTATATTCTGGTAAGCTACATCGTAGGTCTGGGTATCGAGTTCACCGTAGCGCAGATCAAGCACGAAGAGGTAGCCGAGGGTTTCCTCGTGACGGGATTCATCATTCCGCTCATCGTGCCGATCAACACCCCGCTGTGGCAGGTAGCGATTGCAACGGCTTTCGCGGTCATCTTCGCCAAAGAGGTGTTCGGCGGAACGGGTTATAACATCTTCAACGTGGCGCTTATCACACGTGCGTTCCTCTTCTTTGCTTATCCGAGCCACATGACCGGTGACGAACCGTTTGTGCGTACCGGTGGCACATGGGGCTGGGACGGCGGTCACGCTATCGTAGATGGTTTCTCCGGCGCTACACCGCTCACGCAGATGAGCACCGGCTCTGCTGTAGAACTCGGTTTCTGGGACCTCTTCAACGGTCTTATCCCGGGTTCGGTGGGCGAGACCTGCTGCTGGGCTATCCTGCTCGGTGCATGTCTGCTGCTGGCTACCGGCGTAGCGTCATGGAAGACGATGCTGTCTGTCTTTGTCGGCGGCGGTCTCACCGCTTGGCTCTTCAACCAATTCGGCTCCGAGGCTAACCTCGCAGCGCAGTACCCGTGGTACATGCACCTCGTTTCCGGCGGTTTCGCTTTCGGTGCAGTCTTCATGGCTACCGACCCTGTGACATCCGCCCGTACCGAGTGCGGTAAGTATATCTACGGCTTCCTCATCGGTCTCGTAGCAGTGCTCGTGCGCGTCCTCAACCCGGGTTATCCCGAGGGAATGATGCTCGCTATCCTGCTCATGAACGCCTTTGCGCCGCTCATCGACTGGTGTGTTGTTCAAGCAAATATTCGCAAACGCGAACATCGCGCAGTCGAAAGTCAAAAGTCGAAAGTAGAAAGCCAGAAAGGAGGCGCGCTATGAAACTGAATACGAACAGTAATGTCTATACCTTCATCTATTCAGCGGTGATGGTAATCATCGTAGCTGTGCTCTTGGCGGTTGTCAGCCAGGCACTCGCTCCGAAGCAGCAGGCGAACATCCTGCTCGACAAGCAGAAACAGATCCTCGGTGCGCTCAAGGTGGACTACTCCGCCGGCAACCCCGCAGAGATTTACATGGTGCTTGTCAACGACACGCTGACCTACGGAAACAAGGAAGTCTATGTAGCGAACCTCAACGGCGAAACCAAATACATCCTGCCGCTCAGCGGTAAGGGTCTTTGGGGCGGCATCGGCGGTTACCTTGCACTCAATGCGGACAAGAACACTATCTATGGCGTCAACTTCAACCATGAGTCCGAGACCCCGGGTCTGGGTGCCAAGATCGTAGAACTGCCGTTCCGCGAGCAGTTTGAGGGCAAGCATATCCGCAACGCCGCAGGCGAAGTGGTGTCTGTAGCAGTCCTCAAATCCGGCAAACATGCCGACGGACAGGAGCAGGTAGATGCCATCTCCGGCGCTACCATCACCTCCTCCGGCGTCAGCACCATGCTGGAAGTGAACCTCGAGGAATATAAAGAATTCCTCTCGGAAGTACCAAGTGACGAAGTACCAAGTACGAAGGAGGAAATTGTTGAACCTATTAAAGAGGAGGATTAATATATGTTAAGTCAGAAAACTAAGGACACATTGCTTGGTCCTCTTAACGCGAATAACCCTGTCGTAGTGCAGATTCTGGGTATCTGTTCGGCACTCGCCGTAACGGTACAGTTGAAGCCTGCTCTGGTGATGGGTATTGCTGTGACGATCATCGTCGCTATGTCGAACGTCATCGTGTCGCTTCTGCGTAACACCATCCCGATGCGTGTACGTATCATCGTGCAGCTCGTGGTAGTGGCTGCGCTGGTAACACTCGTCAGCGAGGTACTCAAAGCCTTTGCTTACGATGTAGCGATGCAGCTGAGTGTTTACCTCGGTCTGATCATCACCAACTGTATTCTGATGGGTCGCTTGGAGGCGTTCGCCATGACCAACAACGCTTGGGATTCCCTGCTGGACGGTCTGGGCAACGGTCTGGGTTATGCCATCATCCTCGTCATCGTAGCTTTCGTGCGCGAGCTCCTCGGCTCGGGTCAGCTGCTTGGGTTCCAAGTGATCCCGCAGTGGTGCTATGACCATGGTTACGAGAACTGCGGTATGATGCTCATGCCCGCCATGGCATTGATCCTTGTGGGTTGCGTCATTTGGGTTCACCGTTCTATTAACGACGAAAAGAAGTAATAATTAAAGGAAAAGAAAAATGCGGCTGTACGGCTACTGATGTAGCCTAATGGATATCGGCTTTTAAGCCCTTGTGAGTAAACTCCCAGTGCTCAAAATCCGCTACCCATTACGTCCAACTCAAATGAGTCGTCCGTCCGCCTTACAAAAATATCCCTGCGGGATTAGAAAATAACGAAAATAATACAATGTACAAAGTGACGATGTACAATGTACAAAGTATTTGAGCCGCATGGATTTTCGGAATTTTTGTAAGCAAAGCGAATTTTTGGAAGTGGCTGTTGGCTGACTTATCAAAAGGCAGACAACAAGTGGATACGGATTTGGGGCGGTTGGAAGCTTGCTTACAAACCGACACAAAGACGGAGACATAAGGCCGCTTAAGCGGACGAAAGCCACGCATTTTCGATTACCTAATAAAAACAGAAACAATTATGGAACATGCAATTTCGCTTTTTGTTAGAAGCATTTTTGCGGATAACATGATTTTCGCGTACTTCTTGGGAATGTGCTCTTATCTCGCCGTTTCAAAGAACGTGAAGACCTCAGCCGGTCTGGGTGTAGCCGTTACTTTCGTGCTCGTCGTTACCCTGCCGGTCAACTACCTCTTGCAGACGCTCGTACTTGAGCCGCTGCATCTGGAGTACCTCAGTTTCATCCTCTTCATCGCCGTCATTGCCGCTATCGTGCAACTGGTGGAGATGGTAGTGGAGAAATACAGCCCGTCGCTCTACGCGAGCCTCGGAATCTTCCTGCCGCTGATTGCGGTGAACTGCGCCATCATGGGTGGTTCGCTCTTCATGCAGCAGCGTATCGGCCTGCCCGCAGTGGATCCTAAGGCTATCACCTCTCTCGGCGATGCGTTCATGTACGCATTCGGTTCGGGTCTGGGATGGTTCTTGGCGATCGTCTGCCTCGCAGGTATTCGTGAGAAAATGGAGTATAACGATGTTCCCAAACCGCTGCAGGGACTGGGTATCACGTTCATCACCGTGGGCCTCATGGCGATGGCGTTCATGTGCTTCAGCGGCATCGAGATCTAATTAACAGGGGACAAAAATTGAATATTTTTAAATAGGTCTAAAATTATTAATCTTTTGTTATTAGTCCAAAATAACCCAAAACACCCAAAAAAAATCCAAAAAGAAAATTTACCATGTTAACTGAACAAAGACAAATACAATTAGCGGACATTGTCTATGACATCATCGGCGCTGCATTGGAAGTTCATCGTGAGTATAGCTACGGCATCTCCGAAGGAATCTACCAAGAAGCGCTTAGCTTGGAATTAGACGACTACGGCTACGAGAAGGAAACGGAATGTGACCTTCCGGTGTATTACAAAGGTCAGTTATTAGAGAAACGTTTTCGTATGGATTTGGTTGTTGAGAATGATGTCGTTGTGGAGTTGAAGGCTGTAGAAACTATTCTTCCTGAACACCGTGCACAATTATATAATTACCTGCGTTTGACCAAGAAACCAATTGGTATCTTGTTGAATTTTGGTAAGGTGCTACGTGCGGAGAAATACATCTACGATCCGGATACCAACGAAGTGTCATACTTCAATGTCAAGAGCACACGTCAACGCAATCTCATGGATGAAGATTTTTAAATAAATATATTTTTAGGAATTTTTTGGATCATTTTGGGACATTTGGGACTAAAAAAGAAAAGAAAGATTTTTGACTAAAAAACAAGTATTCAGTTTTTGACCATAAATTTAGCAATTAAAATGAATATAACAGCTATTTTATACGCAGTTGCAGTATTCTTAATCGTAATACTCCTGTTAGTGGCAATATTATTAATTGCCAAAAAGTACCTCGTTTCCTCCGGTAACGTCAAGGTCACCATCAACGGCGACAAGGTCTATGACGTGGCAGCCGGAGGTTCGCTCCTCAACCAACTCGGCGAAGCCGGTGTTCACCTGCCTTCTGCCTGCGGCGGTAAGGGTTCCTGCGGACAGTGCAAGTGCCAGGTACTCTCCGGCGGCGGCGAGATCCTGCCTACCGAGACCGTCCATTTCTCCCGCAAACAGCAGAAAGAAGGATGGCGTCTGGGTTGCCAGGTCAAGGTCAAAGAAGACATCACCATGAAGGTCGATGAAGCCGTGCTCGGCGTCAAGGAATGGGAATGCGAGGTTATCTCCAATAAGAACGTCGCTACCTTCATCAAAGAGTTCAAGGTACAGCTGCCTCCGGGCGAGCACATGCACTTCGAGCCGGGTTCGTACGCACAGATCATCATCCCGGAGTACGACATCGACTACGACCGCGACTTCGATAAATCGCTCATCGGTGACCTCTATCTGCCGGCATGGCAGAAGTTCGGGCTGTTCAAACTCAAACAGAAGAACACCCAGGCTACCGTTCGTGCTTATTCGATGGCTAACTACCCCGACGAGGGCGACATCATCAC
>DEIW01000105.1:16812-20190 GCA_002352705.1 Bacteroidales bacterium UBA2764
CCTGTTTATGACAGTAAGAAGGAGATGATCTGGGTTGGTGGTGGAGCCGGTATGGCACCGCTGCGTGCGCAGATCATGCACATGTTGAAGACCCGCAACTGCCGTGACCGTGAGATGCACTATTTCTACGGCGCACGTGCTATCGACGAAGTCTTCTTCCTCGACGATTTCCTCGCTTTGGAGAAGGAGTTCCCGAACTTCCATTTCCACTTGGCGCTGGACCGTCCGGACCCGAAGGCAGACCAACTCGGTATCAAGTACACCCCGGGCTTCATCGCTCCTGTTATGGGCGACACCTACCTCAAGCAGCATGACGCTCCCGAGGATGTCGAGTACTACCTCTGCGGTCCTCCTATGATGGCGAAGACCGTCCTTGACCTGCTCCACTCGCTGGGCGTTGATGACGCAGACATCCGTTTCGATAACTTTGGAGGATAACCCACTTAACAATAAGGTACGTGCGCATACGCGTGCGTACCTTAATTGTAATTTAACCCCTTAGGGCTATAAGGTCATTAAGGACTTTAACGGCCTTAAGGACCTTAATGACATTAAAGACCTTAAAGACTCTATTTTTCCCTACTATGTCCGAACAATTGATTCCGCATCGTGGTAACTACAAACAGTTGCTCAGTTACCAGAAAACGAACGTCATCTTCTGCATGACGTATTATTTTGTGGAGCACTATATTCAGAAAGGTGACCGGACATATGACCAGATGTTGCAGGCGGCTAGGTCCGGCAAGCAGAACATCATCGAAGGTAGTGCTGCAAGCAGTACTTCTGCCAAGACGGAGATCAAACTGGTCAATGTGGCGAAAGCCAGTTTGCAGGAGCTATTGGAAGACTACGAGGATTACCTCAAGACGCGCGGTTTGCGTCAATGGGAGGAAGACTCGGCGGAACTGACCGCCATGCGTGATTTAGGCAGAAAACATAACGATACCGAGTTTTTCATGGCACTGACAGAGACCCGTCCGCCGGAGACTATTGCCAACATGTGTATCGTGCTCATCAAACAAGCGGACTACTTGCTGTACAAGCAGCTGCAACGCCTGAGTGATGATTTCATGAAAGAGGGCGGTTTCACCGAACGCATGTACCGTCTTCGCTCCCAAAACCGCCCCAACCACCAGTAATAAAAGAGTTTAGGGTCTTTAAGGACTTTAACGACCTTAAGGACTTTAAAGACTTTTTTAGCACTTTCCCGCTTGGGTGCGGCTTTGCGATATTGTAGCTGTCAATCTTTTGTTCTATGTTCGTGCTTGTCCTCATAGTGGGGACTATTCGGGCACTTCACTCGGAGTGCGTTACTTCGCACTCCTTCACTCTCGCGACACTTCAAGATATGGCACAAGAAAGGTCGATTGTTGAGATTTCTGCATAACAAAAGCAAGTGACCTTTCAGCCACTTGCTCATCGTATAGGGTTGCTATACCCTTGGTATACTCGGAGCGTTCTCCCGAAGGAACGGGAGAAAGACCGTGTCCGCTCCGCCTAAGAGGGTTACCTCACCTCTTGGCCTGTAACGGTGTACGTTTTGTCGCCGCTCAGAATATAGACATTGCCGTTCTTGATTAGTTTCTGCGCGTGGTTGGCGGGATTCGTATAAACAGCCGGAGCCTCCGTCGGGTTGTTGGCTTCATAGACGGCTTGCAGCACAATACCCTCCGCCAAATCACCGGGCAGCACTTGCCATTTGAGGAACGTGAAACCCTCAATACGCGGAGCGTGCGGCACTTGCCATTTCTGCGCCTCCATGTAATGAAGCGATTCGTCTTGTTTCAGATAGCTTACTTGCACCGTCTGTTCCTCAAGCTGCAGATCGGTTGCCACACCTATTATATTGATGAAATCGCGCCAGACCGCCTTAGCCTGATAAAGGTCAATGTAATCCATCGGCACGTACAGAATACAGGTCTGTTTGTTGACGTTATTTACCGTGCGCTCGGTAATCGTCTGCGGCGTATAAGCATAGTTGTGAATAGCCTGCAAAGCAGAGCAGTTATAGAACGCGTCCTGATTGATGGTTGTCACAGAGGATGGAATAACCACTTCCTCCAATGCCGTACAGCCTTCTAACACGCTGGTTGCCACGGTCTTAATACCCTGCGGAAACTCAAAACGCTTCAGGTTCGTGCAATACATGAAAGCGCTTTGTCCGACGCCGGTCACGGTAGCCGGAATAGCGATAGTTTCTATTTTCATGTACTTGCACAAGTATGCAGGAATCACTTGCACGCTATCGCCGAACGTGAACGACGTCACTTGCGAATTCGAATTATAGAACGGTGCCTCGCTGTCCGAGCCGATAGAGCAGCTCTTTGGTTTCCACACAATCGTGGTCGTCGGGTTGCCCTTGAAAGCGGCATTGCCGATAGAGGTAACCGTACTCGGAATAGTAATCTCTGTCAGGTGGCAGTTATAGAACGCACGCAGACCGATGCTTGTCAATCCTTCGTGCAGATTCACGTTCGCCAATTTCGTACAGTTATAGAAAACATCTGCGCTAATAGTGGTCAAAGTCGCCGGTAAATCAATGGACTCCAACGAGGTACAGCCCTCCAAGAAACTGACAGGCAGGGTCTTTTGTGTTACAGGCAGGTTAATGGATTTGAGGTTCGTGCAATACATGAAAGCACATTGACCAAGTCTGCTGACCGAAGCCGGAAGTATAATTGTATCCAACAGGCTCATATTCTTGCAGATATATGCCGGTACGACCTCTACGCCGTCTGCAAAAGTAAACGAGGTAACTTGCGAATTGGTGCTATAGAACGGTGCCTCGCTGTCCGAACCGATAGAGCAGTCTGCCGGTTTCCAGACAATCGTAGTTGTCGGGTTGCCCTTGAAAGCCGAATTGCCAATAGAGGTAACCGTGCTCGGAATAGTAATCTCCGTCAGTGCGCAGTTATAGAACGCACGCAGGTTGATGGTCGTCAACCCTTCATACAGATTCACGTTCGCCAATTTCGTGCAGCCGTAGAAAGCATCTGCGCTAATAGTGGTCAAAGTCGCCGGTAATTCAATGGACTCCAACGACGAGCAGCCCTCCAAGAAACTGACAGGCAGTGTCTTTTGCGTTACAGGCAGGTTGATGGATTTGAGGTTCGTGCAATTCATGAAAGCATTCTGTCCAAGCCGGCTGACCGAAGCCGGAAGCACGATTGTATCCAACAGGCTCATGTTCTTGCAGATATATGCCGGCACAACCTCTACGCCGTCCGCAAAAGTGAACGAGGTCACTTGCGAATTGGTGCTATAGAACGGCGCGCTGTCGTCTGAACCGATAGAGCAGTCTTTAGGTTTCCATACAATCGTGGTCGTCGGATTGCCCTTGAAAGCGGCATTGCCGATAGAGGTAACCGTGCTCGGAAT
>DEIW01000062.1 GCA_002352705.1 Bacteroidales bacterium UBA2764
CCCAGGAAGGTTCCCGCTTTCCTTGCGACATCACCACGGGTGGAGCTAAGAATCAAAACAAAAGCGCATTACAAGAAATGACTTATCCCGAACCGGATAAGTCATTTCTCAATACTCATTCTTCATCAATCATTTGCCTCCATGTTCAACGTCAAAGGCTACTATCAAAAAGCGGAGCCGTGTGGGCTCCGCATAAATAGAGGCTAACTGTATTAAAGGGCGTGAACGTCCGGCCAACCAGGCGTGTCATCATTAACAAATACCACATAGCAATTGTTTTCCATCACGCAATAGTATACGGAGTCTTTATCCGATGATGAAACTGAAATATTCTTAAAGTTCATATAGAAATATCCATGATTCTCATCTGTATTATCACATGCATATTGAATTGCGTACTGGGCGGTAATAGCGCCATTCGAGTTTGTTACTTTCATGGTTACCTTGGCCCTATTCATATATGGTTTATATAAGTCCCAGTTTAAATTTGCGGCTTTATTCACATCTGCGTTCGCTGCGGTAAATGCCGTGCAAGAATCACCCTTACCAATATACCAATCCATTCGTAAGACAACACCCTTGTTGAGTACGAATTCATTAGTTGTGTTCAAGAAAATGCTTGGGCAGTTCCAGTTAGAGACAGGGCTACCATACACATACATTTTTTTGACAATAGAGGTTCCATTTGAAGGAAGAATGGCGAGGGCTTGATTTCCATCGCCGCCATTATAAGTCAATGTCCCAATTGCGCCGGTTCCTGTTACAACAGGGATATCAACATTATAATTTTTACCGTTGAACCCAACACTTATTGTTTGAGGCGATGTCCCTTTCGAGATCGTTGTAGGAGAATAGCTGGAAACCAGATTGGGATCGACTTGAGCAACGACGCCGTCATCGTACGTTGCATACAAATCCCTCATAAACGTTATAGTGGAGAGTGTAAGGTCGTCATTATAAATGTAAACTGGACTCGTCACATGCAGGCTCGATACTGTTTTTTTACTGTTAGAAAACCATGCCTTATTGAGTATGAGATAACTCTTATTTACAGTAAGGTAGGCACGAATATCCTCCGTCCCGGAAACTCTTTGCGAATAGCTCTCAGTCCATATTGTTTTTTTATCTGCTGACACGGCTTTGATTTTAACTATAGCTGAACCAGCTGCCGTGTGCTCAACTGTTGCAGTTACAGTTGCGCCGTCCATTTTATCTCTGAAAACAGTCCAGTATTTCTCACCAGAAATATCCTGATCAGAATCAAGATTGGCGCTCTTTCTGCTCTTATTATCATCCAAGAAATAAGGCGCATCACCAACATCCACCCAAGTATCGGCACGGTAGACAAAGTATTTCTTTCTTGCAGCGTTTTCCCTATCAAAATTGTTGGTAACGGCCACATGCCAGTTTAAATTATTTCCTGTATTTGTTCCATAATTTTCGAATTCAAGATGCAACACCTTGCCGACAGGAATAGAAAAGTCGTCACTATGGGCCGTATCATACTCGTCGGTTTTGTCTGTTTTACCAATAGTTATAGGAGTGACGCCCATAGCAAGGGTGATCACGGGTAATGAAAGGACATCGCCACGAGCGATGGTCGTGGTGCCCTTTACGGTTTTCGCCGTAGAGCTGGCAATTGCATCGGTGCCAGTCAAGTTTACATTGAATTCGAAGCTGGTGTAATCACCAGAGGGAATCGGAATGTAGAATATGAGGTTTGCGGTCGCATCAAGAGGGGAGCTCAGGGTGATGGTTACGTCATTACCTCCTGTTGACGCGAAATCAGCCAAAGTGAGTTCTACACCTGATGCCGTTGCTATTCCGCTCTTCATACCGGTAATTTTATGGTTCTTCGAGGTGAACTTGAGTCCGGTTGTGCCAACAGGAGCATTTTCATAAGTCACCTTGAGCAAAGCGGCAGCATGGTTAAAACGATATTTGTTAGACTCAACGGGTTCACCCACCATCAGAGCATTGGTCGTTCCGGGAATGTATGAGCCATATTCAGTGCCCATAGAAAGGCTATAGCTGAAAGTGTCTCCACCGGTAGTAAATGCACTTGCAGCAGAACTCGGAGACACCGCGACTTTACGAGAATCCGTTGCAGAGCCTGAGAAAGCGCCGGTGGAAGTATTCGAGCAAGTGTAGTTATAAAAATGTGTACTCTCGGATAGAATACCTCCAACTGCAATTGCTTCACTGTCAGTCCAGGAAAATTCTGCAGCACTTTCAGTGGTTTTCGTTTCCGGAACGCTTGCATAGATAGTGTTCAGATTCTGGAAGGTTGGCTCGTTTTCAACAGGAGCCTCTTCTTTAGCGCAGGCAGCCAATGCAAGGGCGGCGCTAACGGCAAAATACAATGTTTTTTTCATAATCATCTTTCCTTTTGACGTTTTACTCCCAATCCCAATCATCGCCGGTCCGGGAATTACCTTTCTCAACGCCATTAACGCCATAACTTTGGCAAATAACGGCTTCTCCTTGAACCTCAAGCACTTCCGCCTGGGGTTCAACATAAAGTTGTTTTTTTAGCATGTTGATAGTATTTGTTGATTATTAGTTATCAATGTGTTAGCGCCGGTTGATGTGGTAGGGTGGGTTACCACATCAAGGCGCGGGGCTTGCGGATTAATCGAAATACGGGTAGCGAAGGGCGAGTTTGATGGCGACATCCAGGGTGTCGGCGCGGATGTATCGGCGCAACATTTCGGGCGAACGGTGGCCGGTGATTTTCATTATATCATACATTTCCATGCTGGCAAGATACATCAGGGTTGCACCGGTGCGACGCGCGGTGTGCGAAGTGATGAGCTGGTATTTGGGGACCTTGCGGCAGACGGGGCGCCCCCCTTGAATCGACCGGACTTCCACCGGATAGATGATGCCGGCCAGGCGGGCAACTTCTTTGATGTCGCGGTTCAATTTTAGGGCCGAAATGGGAGGAAAGCCGTGAGGATATCGGCCCAAAATTTCACGCAATTCGTGACAACAGGGGATGCAAACACGCGCTCCGGTTTTCCGCTGGGTCAAGGTGAGGAAGGAGATTTCATGCAACTGGCCGTCGCGATGGATGGTAACCGTCTGGAGATCCGACGGCTGAATGTGCCGATAGTCCGACACGCGCTGCGCGGTCCAGATTCCAACCATGAAAACGTCTCTCGCAAGCGTGAGGCTTTTTACAGACACGGACATCATTCTCTGGAGCTCGTCTCGCGAGAGGTAGATACTGTCGATGTCCATTCTGGGCGCACAGAAGCGCCTTTCTCGGAAAGCGTCATGGACCGGCAATCCGTCGGATCGGGCCGATGACAAAAGACATTTGAGCCCGTTTATGTACTTCCCGACCGTGTTCAAAGCGTATCCTCGTTCATTCAGCCAGGTGACGAAAGCTTGATAAAACGCAAAATCCACCTGCGCGAGACGGTAATGCTTTCCATGCTCCTTCTGGAATTCTTGCAGGCGGGCGCATACTTGCCGGATGGCAATTCGGGTTGACGATGCGTAAGGTTTTCCCTTCACGGTGAGGCGTGTTCCGTTTGCCAAACCGTTTAGGAAACGTTTCATGTAAACGTTTAGGGTCATTGTGTCGAAAGTTTAAGGATAGTGGGACTAAAATCTACGCTTTTGGGAAAGCGTCC
>DEIW01000188.1 GCA_002352705.1 Bacteroidales bacterium UBA2764
GGCGAGAAAGACTACCGTATCCTGGCAAACCAGGCGATGGCAGCGTATGACGCAGCCAAGATGCGCGGCGTACCTGCCGAACTCCTCATCTTTCCGGATGAGAACCACTGGGTTTTGAAACCCCAGAACGGCATCCTCTGGCAGCGCGAGTTCCGCGGATGGCTCGACCGGTGGCTGAAAGAATAATAACGGAATAACGAAATTACGTAATTACGAAAGATGAAATATAATTACGAATACGAGATTAAATACCAGGAGGTGGACGGAGAGAAGAAACTCCGCCTCTTCAATCTGGAAAACTATCTGTTAGAGGTAGCCGGGACAGTAGCGGACAGTTTGGGTTTCGGAATATCCCAACTTCACCCCAGGGGTCTTACCTGGATCCTGACGCGTTTGAGCGTAGAGATGTACGAACTGCCGACTCATTGTCAGAAAGTGCGGTTTGAGACATGGATTGAGAGCAACGCCCATATGCTGAGCACCCGTAACTTCCGCATATATGCGAAGGGGTCGAAACGGGACAGAGCCTGTCAAAAGTCGAAAGTCGAAAGTCAAAAGTCGAAA
This sequence comes from Bacteroidales bacterium UBA2764, assembly GCA_002352705.1. GTDB lineage: Bacteria > Bacteroidota > Bacteroidia > Bacteroidales > Paludibacteraceae > Colicola. The sequence continues at coordinate 565 of DEIW01000188.1, forward strand.
GAGGAAGAATGGATATTAATCGGTCAGTGCAAGAGTGTTTGGGCAGTGCTGAATCTGGAGAAACGGGAGATTGTCAATATCTTCGACGACCCGATGTTTGAAGGATGCGTAGATGGCGAAGTCATCGAAATGGCGCGTGTGCGCATGACCACTATCCCCGAGCCGACAGGCTGCGAGGCGCACAAAGTGGTGTACTCCGACATCGACTACAACGGGCATTGTAACAGCTGCCGTTACCTGCAGGCGATGACGGATGCTTACTTACCCGACTATTACGGAAAGAAAGTGCGCGTTGACATCAACTATCAGAAAGAGGCGATGCTCGGCGAAAACTTGCAGACGCTTTATCTCGTGACGCCTGACGGCGTACAATATCAACAAAAAAACGAGCACGGAGAGACCTCTTGCTCTGCCAAAATAACAATACAATAACCCCACCCCGAGGGAGTGCTACGACCGTCCACAGGACGCTCGATCGAGCGGAGCTCTTCACCCCTCAAGGGAGGAAAAAAAGATTCAAGATTATGGATTCTTCAGAAAGTAACAATACCCTATTAAAGCGCCCGACGGAGCTGGAATGTGACGTAGTGCGGTTTCAAAACCAGAAGGATAAATGGATTGCTTTTGTAGGTCTTAAAGACGGCCATCCGTACGAGATCTTCACCGGTTTGGCGGATGACGAGATGGGTATTGCCCTGCCTAAGTCCGTTACGAAAGGAAAAATCATCAAGGTAACCAAAGAGGATGGTACCCACCGCTATGATTTTCAGTTTGTGAACACGCGCGGATTCAAGACAACGGTAGAGGGTCTGAGTTATAAGTTCGACCGTGAGTTTTGGAACTACGCCAAACTTATCTCCGGCGTGCTCCGTTACGAGATGCCGATAGATCAGGTAGTGAAGATGATCAGCGGTCTGCAGATGGACAGTGACTCTATCAACTCCTGGACAACCGGTGTGGCGCGCGTGCTGAAGCGATACATCCCCGGCGCAGAGATGGAAGGAGAGGAAGTTGAGAGTTGAGAGTTGAGAGTTGAAAGTTGAAAGATGAAAGTTGAAAGTTGAAAGAAGAAAAAAGCCCGCGAGTGCGGGCTTTCTTCGTTACTTTTCTGCAATAAACCGAGTTTCTAACATTCCTAACGATTGGTTCTCAACAACCTTTACTCCATATTTCCGTCTCCATTGGGAGGCTAAGGAATTCCACCACCCACGCGTGACGTAGGAATAGATATAGGGATGTAAATGAAGCAGCAATCCGCGTCCGTGATGCTCATACTCATGCTCTATTTGCTCCGCTATAGTATCGGTAAACAAGATAGAAGATTGGATTTTCCCTTTTCCCATACAGGTAGGGCATGTCTCCTCCACTTCCACTTCCACCGCGGGTCTCACACGCTGCCGCGTGATTTGCATAAGCCCGAATTTGGAGAGAGGAAGGACGTTATGCTTAGCTCTATCCCTCTCCATGAGTTTACGAACATAGTCATATAACTCCTGTTGGTGGTTCTTGTCATCCATATCGATAAAATCGACGATGATGATTCCGCCTATATCCCGAAGCCTTAACTGATGAACCAGTTCATCGGCGGCGAGCATATTAAATTGGAAAGCGTTTTGCTCTTGGTCCTCGAAAATCTTCTTGCTACCGGAATTGACATCAATAGAGAATAGTGCTTCGGTTTTATCAATGATGAGATATCCTCCATGTTTAAAACCGACCGTTCTGCCGAGTCCCGTTTTCATTTGACGGGTGATGTCGAAATGGTCAAAGATAGGCTGTTCGCCCTTGTAATGCTTTACGATCTTGGTGCTCTCGGGGGCGATGAGTTGCAGATAATGACGCACTTCTTCATACATAGCAAGGTCATTAATCTGAATAGAGGTGAAATCCGGACTAAGGACATCCCTGATAATACCGAGCGTACGTCCAATCTCTTCGCTGACAAGCTTGACAGGTTCGGATTGCTGGAGCGTTTTAACGGTTTGTTCCCATCTCTCGAGCAAAAGTCGTAATTCATTATCCAATTCCGCGGCGCGTTTGTCTTCAGCAACGGTACGAACGATTATTCCATAGCCCGCAGGCTTGATAGAAAGCATCAGCTGTTTCAGTCGTTGCCGTTCCGCTTCGCGTTTAATTTTCTGCGATACCATAACACCGTCAGCAAAGGGTATCAGAACAATATTTCTGCCGGCGATAGAGATTTCTGCTGTGAGTCTCGGCCCCTTGGTATTGATAGGTTCCTTAGAAACCTGAACAAGAATAGGGTCTCCAACTTTAAGCACTTCGGCTATCTGTCCTTCTTTGCCTACTTCGGGTTGCCTCTGAATTTTAGTCATCTGCGGCAATTTACGTTTATCCGAAACGGCCTTGGTAACATAGTTTTGTAGCGTACGAAACTGAGAACCTAAATCCAAATAATGCAGAAAAGCTTCTTTTTCATGACCTACATCCACGAAAACCGCGTTGAGAGCCGGCATGACTTTTTTTACTCGTCCGTAATAGATATTTCCTACGGCAAAATTATCTTGGTCACATTTCTCGCGAGTGACTTCTTGCAGCCGGTCATCCTCTGTTAGCGCGATAGATATTTCCGTAGGTTGTACGTCAACAATCATCTCGCTTTTCATACTAAATAAGGATATTAAAATAAATAAAAAAGCCTTGTGGCAATTTACCCACACTTGGGTAAATCTCGCGCCACAAAGCCGATTCTTTATCGTCAATTACTTATGCTTATGACGATTCTTACGCAGACGTTTTTTACGTTTATGCGTAGACATCTTGTGTCTCTTATGCTTTTTTCCGTTTGGCATAATGATGAATGATTAAAATGTTATACTTATAAATTATTTGTTTCATTATAGTTTGCGAGCCTGCTTGGAAAACTCAGCAGCGGGCTTGAATGCAACAATCGTATGTGCCGGAACAGCGATAGATACATCCTTGGAGATATTCCGTGCCACCTTCGCCTTGCGGGTCTTGGTAATGAAACTACCAAACGAACGAAGATACACATTCTCTCCATTACATACATTCTTCTTCACTTTCGCCATAAAAGCCTCTACTACCGTGCTGGTAGTTGTCTTATCAAGGCCCGTAGAAAGAGCGATTTCATTAATGAGTTCTGCTTTAGTCATATGTTTGTTATTTTAATTTTTTCGAAAAATCGTGCAAAGTTACTATAAATTATTGAAATACAAAAGTTTTTTGGCAAAAAAATTGTAAAAATGCTATTTTTTTTGTAATTTTGTGCCCGATTTCAATATTTCAAGGTCATGAAAGTGTAATTTTATGCTCAATTCACTCGTATATAGTAGATTATATGACTGGTATGAAAAGAATCACCGTGTTCTCCCATGGCGGGAGACGACGGATGGTTACGCTATATGGTTGAGTGAGATTATTCTGCAACAGACGCGCGTGGCGCAGGGCATGGAATATTACTTGCGTTTCATAGACCGCTGGCCTACGGTAGAAGATCTGGCACGGGCAAACGAAGAAGAAGTGTTGCGCGAATGGCAGGGATTAGGGTACTACAGCCGTGCACGGAATTTACATAAGGCGGCGCAGATAATCGCGGGCAGAGGTAAAGACCAAGGAGAGAGCATTTTTCCCCGAACGTTTGAGGCACTTCAGGCATTACCGGGCGTTGGAGAGTACACAGCCGGAGCTATCGCATCTTTTGCGTACAATCAGCCCTACCCTGCGATGGACGGCAATGTATACCGAGTGGTCGCACGGTTGATGGATATTGATGAGCCTTTTGACACTACCGCCGGAAAAAAACTATTCCGGCGCGAAATAGAAGAGCTGCTGGACAGGAACAATCCCCGTCTGTTCAATTCTGCTATCATGGAGTTCGGAGCACTATATTGCACACCGGTGTTAGGCGAGGCTTGTGCTTCCTGTCCGATGAAAGATATTTGTCTGGGATACGCCCATGGAACGGCGGAACTGCTTCCTGTCCGCAAGCCCAGACCTAAAGTGCGCGACCGATGGCTGGACTACCATGTGTATGTACAAGGGTCTTTGTACACTTTGATTCAGCGGCGCGAGAACCCAAAGGATATATGGTATCACCTGTATGAGTTTCCATGCGAGGAGCGCTCCGAAAAGCCTGAGGAGAAAGAGAACTTGAAGACGGTACATCTTGTTCATATTCTATCCCATCAGCGCATCCACGCGCGCTTTTTCGTGCACCCTGTAGAAACTTTGCCGGCAATAGAGGGGACAAAAGTTATCCGATGGGAAGACCTTAATGACTATGCTCTGTCACGGTTAACGCTACGGGCAATAGAGAGTTTATGTGTATGAGACGTATATTATTAATAGGAATAACGGTATTGGCAAGTGCCTGCATTTTCGCCGCGGAGCACAAAGAGCCAAGCAAGGGGTTGTTGTTCTTTACCGTATCGGTAACCGCGTCGATCATTATTTGACCCAGAATATTGACACAGACTATATCTCCCTACCGGAACATAGCTGGCGGATAGCATATACCAACGCAATGGTAGGCGTTCATTCCACCTTAAGTTCTTCAACAGTTGTTCCGGATTATGGCGAACTGAATTTTGCATTAGCCAACCGGACAACGCCAAGTGTTGATTTGGGATTCTACGCAGGCTATAGAGGTCTCGGTTTCGGTTATTCATGGGACGCGCTTCATGCCTATGCCCAGCGGTTAAGTTTCTCATTAGGAAGTAAGTTCATCGGTATTGATTTTAATATTCAAACCAGTACAAACATCACTACAAACGTGAGCTTTAACGGAGATAATTTATGGGATTTGGGAAAGACCGACGTAGTAATCACAAACGCCAGTTTGAATGTGTGGTATGCGCTGAACGCTGTCCGTTATTCTCATCAGGCAGCTGTCAAACAATCCTATATCCAGCGTAAGACGGCAGGTTCGCCCCTTATCTTCCTGTCGTATATGTCCAGCCAGGTGGATTTGCGGGACTCAGTAGAAATCCCCGAGGCTCAAAAACCATTACTACCGGCACTGATGTCCAACCTGACAGCGGTCCGCACAAGGCAGATAGCAATCGGTATAGGATACGGTATCAACTATACTCCGAATCACGGTAAAGTAATCCTCCACGCCTCTGCGGCAGCCCAACTCGTTACCTACACCGTCAATCTGGTCTCCTATTATCTGCCGGACTCTATCGGGGCCGGTCTGCCGAGCCAACCTATGTTCAACCTACAGCCGTCCTTTCCAGTACATATCACCGGTAATGTACGCGCCGCAATAAGTTGGGAGATTAACAAATGGGTTCATCTTTCTGTATGGGCAACAGGTAAAAATATCCGTTTCCGGTCGAAACCAACGTATAATCAGAATACTATCCAACTCAGTAACTGGGATTGGAAAGTACAAGCGACTATAGGCGTCCGCTTAGGGGCTGGCAAAGAGCGGGTGAACAGAGCGTTGGCTGACAGTCCTGCTCCGGAGGCTTATCCTAAACGGCAGTCAAAATTGCCGCGATGGGTACTTGAGTATTTCTACTCGCCCCGCCTATAAATAATCATATTCGAGAGTTCACGGTATAGTTCTTGCAGTTCCGGATGGGAAGCGAGAACTTCCAAATGATGGGAAATAACATTCTTGTCTTCCCGTTGCGCAGGTCCCGTCTGCGCTTTTTGAGGCGTCATCGAATGAAGTTTCAACGCCGTTTGGTCGATAAGCGGCAAGAGCGCTTCGAAAGGGATTCGTGTATCCCGGAGCACCTCCGCTGCTACGCGATACATGAGATTGGAGAAATTATTAGCGAATACTCCGGCAATGTGGAGCCTCTCGCGGTCATGCTGGTTTGCCTCATAGATATGACCTGTCAGATTTTGCGCAAGCGAATAGATTGCGGCTATATCGTCAATGTTCTTCCCTTCGATAAAACAAGGGATACCGCTCCAGTCATCTATCAAGATATCCCGGCTGAAAGACTGGAAGAAATAGAGTATTCCGGAATGGGGTTTGTCTTCTCCAAAGATGGATATAGGCATAGATCCGGAGGTATGGAGATGGAGCGCTTTGGGCGCATAAATTTTCTCTGTTACAGCTTTGAGCGCCTGATCCGCCACAGCATAGATATAAATATCAAAGCCACTTACGTTTTGCGCATTGCCGGGCTCTGAAACAGTCCGCTCAGCCGTAAGAGGGCGGGCGTGGATAAGTTCGGGATGAATACCTTTGAGTTGAAAAGCATGATAAAGGTTTGTTCCTACACTTCCGGCTCCGATGATTGCTATTTTCATACTACTAATTATACTTGATGAAGGTCCGCTTGCACGCGACATAACTAATTATGGCACAAAATTACTACAAATTTTGCATATGTGCAAATTTTTTTGTACCTTTGCGCAATAATTCATAAATACACCTATCACCTATGAGTAATCAACCTACTGTCCAAAGTTATCTATCCGTTCATAAAACACGATTTATGGAGGAGTGGGCATCCCTCATCCGCATTCCGAGTGTCAGTTGTGAGGCAGAGCACAAAACCGACATGATTCGCTGCGCCGAGAGATGGCGTGAGTTATTATTGGCTGCCGGATGCCAGAAAGCAGAAGTACTTCCCTCTACCGGCAATCCGTTTGTATATGGAGAATACCAATGTCCCTGTCCTCCCGGAACAGGTCATGACACCATTCCACCCACCGTGCTGGTTTACGCCCACTACGATGTAATGCCTGTAGAACCGCTTGAGGCATGGCATTCCGACCCATGGGAACCATCTATACGTGAAGGACGTCTTTACGCCCGCGGTGCAGATGACGACAAAGGGCAGGCAATGATTCAGGCGAAGGCCTTTGAATACATGGTTCAGACAGGTCAGATGAGGTGCAATGTGAAGTTCATCTTCGAAGGTGAAGAGGAGATTGGCTCTCCATCACTGGAAGCGTTTTTAGAGGAGCATAAGGAACTACTCAAAGCTGATATCATCCTTGTTTCCGACACCTCAATGATTGGCAAAGAGACTCCGTCTATCACCACAGGCTTGCGCGGTCTCGCCTATTGGCAGATAGAGGTGGATGGTCCGAACCGCGACCTGCACTCCGGACATTTCGGCGGTGCTGTGAAGAACCCTGTCAACGCACTATGCGAGATGATAGCCAAGGTAGTAGATGAAAACGGCCGGATTACTATTCCGGGTTTCTACGATGACGTACTACCTATCCCCGAAGAGGAACGCAGAATGATTGCTCAAATACCATTCTCCCAAGAAACGTATAACCGGGCGATAGATATTGACGAGGAATTCGGAGAAAAAGGCTTCAGCACGCTGGAACGCAACTCTTGCCGTCCGTCTTTCGACGTGTGTGGTATTTGGGGCGGTTATACGGGTGAGGGCTCCAAGACGGTACTGCCATCCAAAGCTTTCGCTAAGGTATCATGCCGCCTTGTAGCCAATCAGGATCATGAAAAGATATCCCGCGCTTTCGTCGATTATATCCAATCCATTGCTCCGAAAAGTGTCCGTGTCAAAGTGACTCCGATGCACGGCGGACAAGGTTATGTATGCCCAATAGACATCCCTGCCTATAAAGCAGCTGAAGCGGGTTTTGAGAAAGCTTTCGGCATTCGTCCGTTAGCGGCACGTAGAGGCGGTTCGATTCCTATCATTGCCGCTTTTGAGCAGATATTAGGATGCAAAACCATTCTTATGGGTTTCGGATTGGAGCAGAACGCTATTCACTCGCCCAACGAATCCATGGACCTGGAGGTATGGGAGAAAGGAATCATCGCTGTCTCGGAATTCTATAACACCTATCCGGCTCTCTATACCCCATGCAAAAAATAAACACATCGGTCACTTTTATTCCTGAGCATCCGCATGCTTCCACGGCGTACGGCACGGTTTTCTATGTGCCCGGTTCTGCTTCGCAGACACTGAATGACTATGTAAGGAGCCATACAAAAGAGATAACACTGCATATCAACGGAAATGAACAGAATTGGGTGACATGTACGGTCGTCTTTGCGGAAGGAGGATACTTCCCTACCCTTCAGCAAGCTGCTTTATACAGTCCGTTGATAGCAGTAGAGGAGGAAGAAGAGAGCACTTTCCTAACGACTTCTCTCAGTGACGTTCATCCGGAAGAAATTGCCGAAGTAACAGAGCTGTTCTTCACCGCCTTACAGAACTCCTTTGATGAAGCGTTGGACGGAAGTTCTGCTGAGTCCAATAGTCAGTTGGCATTCCATGAGGCAGACGAGACTCCTCTGATGGAGAGCCGGGAACGCCATGAGGCACCTTGCGCAGAAGAACCCTGCTTAATGATGCACCGTGAAGCGGCTCTTGGAAAGCGAGAGACATGCGGACATAAAGACCGCCCCGGCAGGTTGGAGATTACGCCGTACAATTACCGCGTTCTGCTTCCTGATTACGCAAGCGAGATTCATTTCACGGCACAAGTAAAAGCGTTGTATGTCCTTTTTCTAAATCATCCGGAAGGCATTAGGATGAAGGATATTGGCGATTATAAAGAAGAATATATCTATTTGTATTTTCAGTTGACAAACCGTTCTGACACAGACAAACTGCGGGAATCGGTCAACAAGCTGTTGGACGTTTGTAACCCCAACGCACTGAATGTCAAGAAATCCCAGTGCAACTCGGCTATCTACTCCGCCCTGCCCCGGGAAGATTTATACCGGTATTACGAAATAGAGGTTCGACGCGGGTTACCACATAAAATCAACCTGAACAGAAGATTGGTACATATGCCTGAAAACCTGTCGGTTAAGGGTTTGTAACGTTACAAACTTTTGGGCAATCGCCCAATAAGCAGTACCTTTGCAGCGGATTTGAGAAAGTCCGCTGTATTTTTTAGTATTAACAACTCAAACATCCATCACTATGAAAACGAACATCACTACCAAGACCAAGGTATTCAATCTGGTTATCTTAGACAAATCCGGCTCCATGGAATCTATCCGCAAAGAGGCGATAGACGGGTACAATGAGACTTTAGGAAGCATTCGTGCTACACAACTCAAACATTCGGACAGTCAAGAGCATTTTGTATCGTTGGCAGCGTTTTGCGGCTGCGGGATCGAAATGATTTATGACAAAACACCGATTGACAAGGCACAGAAACTAAGGAAGGAACAATACGAACCTTGCTGCGTGACTCCATTGTACGACGCAATAGGCTGCACCCTCAAAAAACTGAAGAATGACGTACGGAATGTAGAAGACTCTGCCGTTATCGTAACCATCATTACGGACGGTTATGAGAATGCTTCCAAAGAATGGACAGGTCCTGCCGTCAAGAAACTCATCGATGAGTGCAAGCAGGAAGGATGGGTCTTTGCATTCATTGGCGCCGGAGAAGATATTATAAAGATTGCTTCATCCATCTCCATCACCAATACCGTGGTATGGGAAAAGACCTCAGAAGGCACGGCAAAAATGTTCTCCACCGCCAACAGTGCGAGCGCACGTTTCTGCGACAAAATTGCGACCCCGTGTTGCGCCAACGCGTCAGTAGCCGAGCGCAAAGAAAGACGTAAAGTATTGGCTGAAGACTTTTTTGACAATGAAAAATGATTTTTTATTTGCGCATATCAAAAAAAAGCATTATCTTTGCGCCATAAATGATATGCACCATGAGAAAATCTATTCTTTTAGCAGTCCTTGTTCTATGTTTTGCGGGCTGTAAGCAAAGTTCTTCATTTAATGCCGAATATGTAGCCAAGAGTTTTCCTATCATGCCTGTCAGGCTAAGTTCGGATAGTATGACCGTCATTTTGACCGATTATGTGCCTGCGTTCTTCGGCGAGAAGGAAAATAAATGGGTATCCGAGATGACCGTTTACAACACCGGCCATCTCGGTGCTATTTCATACAGTGATAAAAGCGGTTCTTTTTCTATCCCCGTACTGCCATACAAACCGGTACGTCAGTCTTTTATCTCCCTCGGATACAAGGATGACAGGCTGCAGGTAGGCTTCTACGACAGTGTAGAAAAACCGTCTATTATGGCATACGTTCAGAATATGCCTATTGACTCTGCTTACTGGCTACAGACCAATGATAACGAATGGACATTGGATTTATCCATTATTCCGGAGGTACAGGCATGTGCAGAGGGTAGAGCCTTCTTGCGTGTTTATGCGGAAGACGAGACGTATCTCTATAACGACCTGCTATTACCGTTGGAAAATGGCAAAGTGATAACTGACGCTTCTCTACTAAACCGTCATGACCAGCAGGCACAGGTACTCTACTCCGTCCTCATTGACCGATTTCAAAACGGGAATACAGCCAACGATTGGAAGATGAACAGTCCTGAGGTATTGGATATTGTAGATTATCAGGGTGGAGACCTTGCCGGTATCACTGCTAAAATCTGCGATGGATATTTCGACCGTTTGGGTGTAAACACCCTTTGGATCAGCCCGGTCACCCAGAACCCATGGGATGCATGGGGGCTTTATCCGTTCAAAAACGGCAACAAATACGACTCCACAAAAACCTATACCAAGTTCAGCGGCTACCACGGCTACTGGCCTATCTTCGCCACCAAGTTGGATGACCGTTTTGGTACTCCGGATGAGTTCCGCACCTTATTAGATAGCGCACACGCGCACGAGATAAACGTAGTTCTGGATTATGTTGCCAACCATATGCATATCAATTCGCCTACCCTCCAGACACATCCGGATTGGCACACAGACTCTATTCTGCCGGACGGACGGCGTAATTTCGAGTTATGGGACGATGCGCGTTTGACGACTTGGTTTGACAAACACATTCCTACTCTCGATTTGGAGCGTGAGGATGTATGCGAAGCGATGACGGACAGTGCTCTCTATTGGTTGGCAAACTATGATTTAGACGGTTATCGTCATGACGCCTGCAAACATATCCCGGAAGGTTATTGGCGAATGTTAGGCCAGAAGATTGCACACCGCTGGCCCGGCCGACCGATTTGGATGATCGGGGAGACATACGGCAGCCCGGAACTGATCGGAAGTTATGTCAAGAGCGGTATGCTGAATGCCCAGTTCGATTTCAATGTCTATTTCACAGCGCGTGAGGCTCTTTGCGGCTACGCTGGAATGGACCGGATACTAACGAACGAACTGACTTCTCTGGCTACTTACGGAGCTCACCACACTATGGGTAATATCTCCGGCAATCATGACCAAATCCGCTTTGCTTCCATCGCCGGCGGCGCTATTGACATCCATAGTCAAGGCAAGGAAGAAGGCTGGACGCAAGAGATTGGTATCGGGGATGCCGGAAAAGCCTACAAGCGGGCACTGCTACTGGAAGTGCTGAATATGACACTACCCGGCGTTCCTTGTATTTATCAAGGCGATGAGTACGGAGAGGTTGGCGGTAATGATCCCGACAACCGCAAAATGATGCGCTTCGACGCACTCTGTCTTGACGAGAGGAACATGCGGGAGAAAGTAGCCGAACTGATACATCTGCGTCGTCACTCCATGCCGTTGATGTACGGAGACTTTATTCCGCTTATAGACCGGCCGGATGAAATTGTTTACCAGCGAATTTATCTGGGAGAGAAAGTAACGGTTATCATCAACCGCCGTAATCTGACATATGAAATCATTGAGAACTAATTGTGTAAATCATGAAAAAGAGCCTCCTTTTCCTAATGGCAATAATTTGCCTGGTGAGTTGTTCCGAGCAACCAAGTCTGCGTCATCCCAAATGGGCGTATGACGCTACCATCTATGAGTTAAACACCCGCCAAGCGACACCGGAAGGTACTTTCCAAGCCGCCGAGGCATTGCTTCCTACCCTTCGCGAGAACGGCATTGATATCATCTGGGTAATGCCCTGCCAGCCGATTGGTAAGATTACCCGTAAAGGTACGTTAGGCAGTTACTATTCCATCATTGATTACTGCGCTATCAACCCCGAGTTCGGTACCCGTGCGGACTTCGAGCACTTCCTTGCAGCCGCCCATAAACAGGGCTTTAAAGTCATTCTTGACTGGGTGGCTAACCACACGGCACCGGATAGCGAGTGGACAAAGAACGACGGATGGCATTACAGGGACAGTTTAGGTAACCTGATGGTTCAGTACGACTGGACGGACATCTCCAAACTGAACTATGACAACCAAGATATGCGCGCCGAAATGCTCAAAGCCATGCATTGGTGGATGGACAGTATAGGCATAGACGGTTTCCGTTGCGACGTAGCGGGCGAAGTACCGACTGATTTCTGGAACTGGGCGATGAGTGACTTACGTCTGACTCATCCACAGATGTTCACCCTCGCGGAGGATGAGGATAAAGCGCAAGAACTGACCGAAACAGCCTTCGATATGTACTACGGTTGGACACTCCACCACATCATGAATGAAGTGGCGCAAGGCAAGAAAAGCGTAGAGGATTTATGGTCTTACTTTGCTAAGGCAGACAGTACCATTCGCCCTGAGGCTATTCGCATGAATTTCATCACCAACCATGATGAAAACAGTTGGAACGGCACGGAGCAGGAACGAATGGGCAATGCAGTGCCTTTGTTCGCAGCTTTCTGCTACATAGTGCCAGGCATGCCGATGATTTACACCGGCCAGTTGAGTGGCAACCACCACCGTCTGGAGTTCTTTGAGAAAGACACTATTGACATGGACGAGAGCTATGCCCAGGCGGAACTATACAACCAACTGAACGGCTTGAGGGCGCGGAATAAAGCATTGTTCAGTCCGGAGGTGGGGGCGCCGATGGTTCGCCTCATAGCCGACAACGAACACATCTTTGCCTGTGTCCGTCAGAAGGAGGGCAAATGGTACAACAACACCATTATTGCAGTGATGAACATGAGTGACCGGGAGCAAACCGTGACACTTGATTTAACGGGGTACGAAGGAAAATATCAATGTCTTTGCGGCAAGAAAATCAAATTGGAAACGACACTGCAGTTAAGCCTTGCACCGTGGGAATTCAAGATTTTTGAGAAATAACGCTGTACCGATATATCGAGGTATCGACATATTGGCATAACGTATAAAATAAAATCCCTCGTACTTGTCGGTGCGAGGGATTTTTTCATTGTCGCCATGACTTTATGCCATAGCTCCGTTGACTTGTATTACCTGTCCGGAAACATATGAGGAAAGGTCAGAGGCAAGAAAGAGTGCAACCTTGGCAACCTCTTCCGGTTCGCCTCCTCTGCGCATAGGAATTATTGAGACAAACTGCTTGAGTGTCTCCTCCGGAAGTGCCTTCGTCATATCGGTCAGTATAAATCCCGGTGCGATAGCATTAGCGCGTACGCCACGAGCTCCTAATTCTTTGGCTACAGACTTGGTCAGGGCTATAATGCCGGCTTTCGAAGCGGCATAGTTGGCTTGTCCGGCATTGCCGTTGATGCCGACTACAGAGCTGAGCGAGATAATCGAACCACCGCGCTGGCGCACCATTACAGGCGTAGCAGCATGGGTGAAGTTAAACGCCGACTTGAGGTTCACTTGGATGACTTGGTCCCACTGTTGCTCGGTCATCCGCATGAGAAGAGTGTCACGCGTAATGCCGGCATTATTGACCAGGATATCCAGTTTGCCAAAATCCTTGACGACACTCTCTACGACTACATGCGCTGCCTCGAAATCTGCGGCGTTAGAAGCATAAAAACTGACCTTTACTCCCAACGCTGCTATCTCGTCGCGCGTAGCCTGAGCCTGTTCATTGAATTCCAGATCTGTGAACGCTATTGCCGCTCCTTCGCGGGCAAAAGCCAATGCAATCTGTTTACCTATTCCGCGGGCTGCACCCGTAATCAAAGCTACTTTATTCTCCAGTAACATAAAATCATTTACTATTTAATCATTTACTATTTACCCCTTTAGCATTTAATCATTTACTATTGGGGTATTTATTCTTCATCCACAGGGAAAATTCCCGTAGGGTGAAGAATGGTATATTTTGTCATTTGTTCATTGGATTGAAATCCTACTCCTTCTATAATGCTCTTCTCCCGCGTGATATGAATATTGGAGTCCGAATAGACCTTATGAGTCCGTTGGTCCCATTTGAGTTCCTGTGTATCGAACTGTTCTCCCTCCAGGTTCAGTGCATGAACATTTCCGCGTAACGTCCATAGTTGTTCATTCTCGTTATAATGAGCATACGAAGCTTTAAGCGAAGCCTGTACATTGAGACTCTCGTCAAATTGCTCCAGGTATATTCCGCGGGGAAACTCCTGGTAAGGCTGTTCTGTTTTATCAAATATCAGCCATTCGTCCGCCTCAATACGGTACCGCGTGATACCGGAGTCCGAAATCAAAGTAGAAACCGATCGTGTATCAAGAACGGGCAATTCTTCTCGCGAGAGGTCTATCTTGATGTTTTCTATCTTCTTGGGTCGTGAAGAGCAGGAAGGCAAAAACATAGCGAGCAACAAAACGCTGCCCGCTATGAGATGATATGTCCAATAAGTCTTCGGCACTTATCGAATAGAAGTGGTTTCACCTATCCAGCCTCCTACGTAGTAGGTAGATCCGGAGAACTCGTTCGGCAGATCGAAACGCTCTTCCTTAGTAGGATAATATTTGCTATAGGAAGAGATGAACTCCGAAGCCTGTGCCTCAACCGACGGATCGATCTGTTTTGCCTTTACGAACTTATCTACAGCAGCCCAATAAACGGTCTTATTGAGAATACGACCCTTTGCATCCTGCGGATAAAGCTGTGTAGAAGCATAGCACATACCAATGATAATATAGCAACGGCCCTGTCCTTTGTTCATTCCCAGTCCCTGCAAGGTAGCGATAGAAGCCAACGCGTACTTACGAGCCTCTGCGTATTTCTTGAGGTTGTTGTAGCAATAGAAAGCAGCGTTGTACTGGTAATCAGCTACATCTTCCAACTCATCCTCTACCATCGCTAATTTGATAGCTTGGTCATAGTAAGCAACGGCCTGCTCATAGTCCCCTTTCTTAGCCGCCATAGATGCGCAGCCTGCCGCAGACTCATCGGTCGGTTGCAGTTTGTGTGCCGCCTCGCACGCCGCGAAATAGACGTCGCTCTCGGTGCAACGTACGCGTTTGTACAGTTTGGCGATCTTGGTCAGCATATCGAGGTTCTGCAGGTTCTCCTTTACTGCAGCTGCATAGATCTCATCCAACTTGGAACAGTCAGCAGCGCCGGAAACGGCAAAGATATTATCTACATAATCTTTCTGCTTACCGGCTATCTCAGCATTCTTGTTGTTGGTGTTGCCAGCCTGGTCTGCAAGCGCATTGCTTGCCAACTCATAATCCGAAATGAACTGCTCTGCCTTTCCGTTCGGGTCTTGTTTATAGAGCGCATAAGACACATCTACAAGTTTGACGAGCACCATAATCTTGCTGGAATTACCCATTCCCTCTACCGATTGACGCAGACACTCACGCGCCTCGCTCAGCTTGCTCTCTCCGTAGAAATCGACATATGCCAGTCCCTTCTCGCCTAAGATATAAGCCTTGGGGTATTTCGGGTCATTGCCGAAATACTTGATGCGTTTGTCCTGCATCTCGATAGCCAGTTTCGCCAAACGCTCTTTCTCTGCGGGATCAGAGGTAGCCTGGTACAGCGCCTCTACAATCTTCGTACCATCGGAGTAGATAGACTTGTTCGCATTCGGGCAAGTGTTATATACCTCAATCCACGGTCCGTACGCGTCTGCGTACATTTTGTTTTTCACTGCCTCGTGGAAGAGCGACACGTTCATGACGCACTCTTCCGTAATGGTTGGTTCTTCCTCTACAACAGCCGGTTCTGCCACTTGCTCCTCGGCCACTTTCTTCGGTTTTTTTGCACATGCGAGAGCCGGTACAGAGGCGGCTAACGCTACTACAAGTAAAGTTTTGAATTTCATAATCGTATATTTTTTGTTATTGTTATTATCTTTTTTCATAGGTCTCCTTAGGTTTTCCTAAGTCATCATAGGTTTTCCCAGGTCATCCTATGTCCTTCTACCAAATATCATGCCAAACTACAATTTGCGTTTGAAGAACCAAGTCTCGGCAATGGAGACGCCTACGGTCAGACGCAATGCGTGTTCCTCTAATCCGGAGGGCTTGCCGCGGTGGTTATATTCAATGGTAGTATTGACAACCGTGCCAATAGTAGTAAGCGGGAAACCAATACCTATCGATGCAGTGAGTTTAGGAGCGCCCACTGTAGCGAGGTACTCGTCCTGTAATCCGAACCCGACACGCCATAACATTCGCTCGGCATACTTGCGTCCCATGGGGTTATGACGGTACTCCACGCCGAAGGCATAGCGGTTACGGTCTTGCAAACCGCTATAATACCCGGGCAGACCGTTATAGAGCATTGAGGAAATATGCTGACGTTCGAAATCGAAGGCAATAGTAAGTCGTTTATCCCAAGTATAACTACCTCCTACGCCCCAAACCATCGGTAACTGCCATCCTCCCTGATAGATAGGAATAGAATCATCCGTCTGGGTCTCGATTAGCACATAATCGCTATGGAGCCGGCGGCGGTTTTCAAAGATAGCACCTACGGTAAAAGCATGTTTGTCCCATTTATGGAAGAACTGTGCCCCGTAACGGAGACGCACGTTGCTCACACTCAGTATCTCATCCTGAATAGTAGGTGTCAGACCTGCCTGTTCGAAAGTAAGGGTTCTCATCCGGTTCAGGTCACCCCACATATAATAGACATTTGCGCCGATAGCGAACCAGTTGAGAATATTACAACTCAGTCCTCCGTACACCTCACTGATATTTCCGGACCCCTCATACGCTATCTCATAGGTGTAATCCTTGCCGGCAGTGGCTCCTGCTAAATTGATGGCATACCCCACGGAGCTGTATGGCAGCAGTCCGACGGAGAGAGCTATCCATTGTTTCCAAATAGGGATTTGAATAGTCACGTATTCCAGACTACCGTTCGCTTTGTTCCGTTGTCCGGTGACATCCTGGTAACGACTCCAGCTGGCACTTGCCGCCACGTCCATCATAAACGTAAGGGTGTCGCAGGCGGTATAAGAAGCCGGCTGCGAGGGGTTGATAGCACGGTTGTTACGCATACCAAAACCTACTCCGCCCATACTACGGTATGCCGTAGGTATATTCTCATTGAGATCTCCGTAGGCATAGCGGCTGTAAGGGGAACTGGTTAGGTTCTGAGCCGACAGAGGTGAAAGGTGAAAGATGAAAGGTGAAAGGATCACCATACACAACACTACTACTTTATTTAAAGCCCTTTCAATTTTCATTTTTAATTTCTAAACTTTTGTTATGGACCAGTATATTGTTGAGTCCGATGAGTACGAGATGTTTCTCAAATCGGAGAGGTCTGCTCTCCAATCGTGAAGGACGTACGTTATTGAGTATATAGGGAGCGTTACCGCCGGTGAGGAAAGTGCTGAAGGAGCGTCCTTCGTCCCCCGGAGTTTCCATTTTCTCGCGCAGCGTGCGCATGTACCCTTTTACTTCATACGCGACCCCTCTTATCACGCCGGCTGCTATGGCGTCACGGGTATTTTTCCCGAAGAGCGGTATGAGTTCATTCTCTTCCGCCTCGACGAGCGGCAGTTTCTTCGTCATACGGGAAAGGATAGTAAAACGCATCTTTATCCCCGGCGCTATATTACCGCCAAGGTATTCCCCTTTCTCCGAGACGAAATCGTAGGTAATGGCGGACCCTGCGTCAATAATCAGCAGGTTCTCGCCCGGGCACAGGCTCTTGGCTCCCACAGCCGCCGCCAAGCGGTCTTGACCCAGTGTTTGCGGGGTGTCGTAGCGGTTGACGATAGGTATCGGCGTGTTATGATCAAAGAGTACAAAATGGCGCGACCTGCGGCTCAGCGTATTGACCACTGCTGCCTCTATATTGACGACGGAACTGATGATCGAGTCCGTGATGTCATAGAGGTCGAAGAGACGCTCTACTTCCGCGGACGAGAACTGCTTGTAGATAAAATAATTTATCATCTTACCCTCATCCGTCATCAATGCCACTTTCGT
>DEIW01000026.1:0-3151 GCA_002352705.1 Bacteroidales bacterium UBA2764
TCTTCTTGGATAAGGGGAGCCCTTTCTACAGTCGTTCCTGCCGGCTTTTGCGCTACTGCAAATACGGCAAAAACGAATGTCATCAGGGACAACATCATCGCTCTGAGGGCTATATATATATTACGCATGCGCATGCTTACACGACTAATTAGGGCGCAAAGGTACAAAAATTTTTTGGAATTACCAAATTTTTTGTCCTTTTTGAGCCCTTTTCGCCGATTTTTCTACAAATTAACGGATATTTTTTCTGATTTTCCTTCCAATGTGTAATTTCCTGCAGGCAAATCTGCGATGGAGTACTTCGCATCCGGCTCAGCGGAAATAGTCTTTACAACCGCGCCTGAAACGTTCTTCACAGTCACGGTCTGAGCCTCGCTTACCTGCACGTAAGGTTTCCCTTCTTTATCGCAGGCTACGGCGATAGTGACCGACGGATAGACGGGATCCGTCTCCGCCGGAGCAGAGGAGGTTATCGTCATCTTAGCCGCACCTCCCGGGTTAAAACGGAGGTATATGTATCCATCCTCGTCCACGTACTTCCCGAGCGTATCTACCCGCTCTTGCTCGAGTACCCATGTACTTTTCTTGGGAATCTCATAGTTCAGGAACACATGGGAATCAACCGGGTTGATTTCAAAGGAGCACGTGTTCCCCATAAATAGCGGACACTTGTTGTTTCTTCCTGCCCAATCGAAAGTCATATCCCCGCCTTTCCATTGTGGATAATAGAGACGGTAATAAACAGCACCGTTGCTGCCTCTGGCTACCTGAAACTCTTCTCCACTCTCAATAGATTTCCATTTCGAGACACACGCCGGCACCTGCCATTCGGACGCGGTAATAGAAGTGGACTCTGTACATACAAACCGGACGTAAAGATATTGGTCAATCGCCTTTTTCCATAGCGCCTTTATTTCATCGCTGAATATTCCTAAACGGTGTCCGTTCTCCGCGGGGTCATACGCATAGGTTGCTAACGTATGTTCCTCCGAGAAATCCGGGTGGTTAGCGATTATCATTTGGAAAATATGATGAGTAGGCGTGTTAAATTCCAGATTCGTAGTCCATGTCTTAGGCAGTGCGTAGATGGTTGTATCTTGCGCGGAAAGCGCATAGGTACGGTCGTACCGCATGATAATGGCGTTATTTTTGGGCGGGATAGTAGGTACTTTGGTTATCTTCATCCCTCCGGGAGCTGCGCTGTAGAATTTCGCAAAATACATACCCGCTTCATTCGGATAATTAATCGTATCTGTCACATAATCCCTCAGCAAATTGCTGGTCACCTTCCATTTGCCTCCCGGTGGAATGGGGTTCATAGGACTGTTGGGACCTCCGTCAATGATAGCGTCATTCGATTTGATAGGATTAAACGAGCAGTTGTTTCCTATTGCGATATAGCAGGGATCCGTTCCTGTCCATTCATACTGAATCGAGTCGTACTGCCATTGTACATAGGGCACAATCACATAACTCACCGAATCCTCTTTCTCTACAGGGATAGAGTCTCCCAGATGAACGATTCGTGCACCGTCCATACAGCTGGAGAACATATTATCCGGCGCGATGCTCATGAATCCCGCTGCAGGGTAAGTCACCTTGATGAGCACCTCTACGTTATAGTCGATACCCATCTTCAGCAACAGATCGCGATAGGTCTTACCCATAGAGATATAGTAGGCGAACTTACCATCCACGGTGGTTGTCTCCAGTTTCGGTTTATGCGGCATCGGGGCGGTCAAGGTTCCTCCTTTGCAGAAGAGCATACAGATGATCGGGTCGGAGTAGATACCCGATGTACATCCGAAGTCCATCTCCACCTCCGGAGCCGGATCACTTTCGTTCTCCGGTATGAAATACACCGCCAGCGGCAGATCAAACGTCCATGCGGAATACCATACCGTTTGACCGGCTTGCACATTGGCCGTGAAATCCTTACCAATAGAAATAGCCGTGTAGCATGATTGCCCGGGGTCTGAAGCTCCGCGCGCCGCTGCGCATACGCCTGTTATCAGGATGCACGCACAAATGAAAATACGATTGATTCTTTTCATAATTATTGATTTATTCTATTATACATACCTTATTTGTATCTGCAAATACCTTTTCCTTACGCATTGTGCACTCTGCGCACCTGAAGGTAGATAGTCAACAGAAAAACCATCAAAAGCCAAGGCATATCGCCGAGAGGCTGCGGATTCACGGGGTCTCCTTGGTCATTTACCAACACCCACGCTCCGTCTGTGTATTTCCAGAAATTACCGCCTCCGGCAGGTCTTGATGCACCTTCCCATGGTTCTATCCATTCACCGGCCCATTCGTCATAATACCACCAATCGCCGTCTCCTGCGCCATCATCAGACCATTCGCCGTCTTCGCCTGCGCTAGTCGGCTTTGACTTACGTATACCCCTGCCGAACTGGGGAGAGGAGGCTACCGGAGAGGACGCTACCATGCCCGACGCTGTCTCTTGAGGGGAAGAGACAGTAGAGGCGGCATAACTGCTGCGCACAGAAGTAGCCATCGCCAACGCAGGCATCGCCACCGACACACTGCTATAGGAGACTCCTGCTGACGACGAGGAGGAAGAACCGCCGCCGCTTATCCCGCCACCGTTACCGCCACCGGAACCGATACTATGAACGGTGGCCGACGAGGTGGTATGCATACGGTAACCCGTTCCTGCTGACGCTTTCGGCATCGTAGCATGACCATGATGAGCATATGCACGCACAGCTCCAGCGCTCACCATCGGAGCGGAGAGACGACGGGGACTCATCGTCACCATCGGGACGGAAGCCGTGGAACGGGTGCCGTAATTCACAACTCCCGGACGGACACGGACATCATAGTTCATTTCTTCTTGCGCCTCACGGTAAACACCATACGTTATCACACCCCATAGGGCGGCTAACAGCACACCAAGAGACACTATCATTCCCACACGGGGATCTCTTCTTTGATTATTCATCATTATCTGTTCTATGCCTTCACAGGCATCTTTGTTTTATTTTACAAACTAATACCGTCTTTTATCTTTGAGCGGCTTTGCCGCGGTCTTTCTACTCGGAGCAAAGCGGTCTTTCTACTTCAATTCTCGATGTATCCTCGGTCCAATGTCGGTCCATTGTCGGTCCATTGTCGGTCCATT
>DEIW01000026.1:3189-13159 GCA_002352705.1 Bacteroidales bacterium UBA2764
ATACATGAAGCCTTTTTTTGACCTTTTTTAGCCCTTTCACTTTTCAATTCTCAATTCTCAATTAACTTTCTTTCCCGTGGAGTCATACATACGGCCGTTGAGCTGGATATATATCTTATCTTCGATAATCACCTTGCGGGCTTTGGTACTCGGCTCTTGGTCACTTTGTCCGTTCTCGAGGCCTGTTGTTACCTGCGGTGCCTTGAACTCGCCCATGAGCGTGAACCTGCCTTTAGCAGTACCTTCCGCAGCATCGAACGTATAGGTGCTCCAGAGAAGGTCCGTACGGATACCTGTCTCATGGTCTATCAGCCATACTGCCGTCAGACGGTTCAGCCAGTTGTTCTCACGCATCGAGATGGTCAGCTCTTGCTCTTTCGGACTATATACCACAAGAGGTATGCCGTTCGTCAGCTTGTTGTCCGATACACCTGCAAAAGCCATGTCGCCGTACGCGTGTGTACTATAGACTAATGCGCGAGAGGCGGTCAAGGACTGTTTGGCAACATCGATACCCGTCTCATAAGTATCTTCGAAGCGCTCCGGATGCACAAAGACACTGGTATGGTCACCTACTCCGTTTCCATCCTTTACATCCAAATGGAGCCACTCGGTTTGGATGTTCTCTTTATAAGCCGCACGGCGCGGAGCGGAAACTGTCTGGTTGAATTCATTGGTGCTGAAATCCAGAGACCCGGTCGCTGACGCCTGGTATGAGAACGGCATTGCGGGCCAAATCGTTTCGGGCCACTCTTGGTCATAGTATCCGTCTGTCCGCAACCAGCTTACTTTCAGACCATCCACAGGGTCGGATGGATTCTCATATACATTCATCAGCGGCGAGCAGACGATGTTCCAACCGGAGTTGTTCTTGTCTTCGCCATGGCGTGTTACGTCTACAGAGGTGTTTTCCGTCGGCGTAACCGGGAAGTAATACTCGCGATAGTATTTGTATGTTGAGAACATCTCGTATCCTCTACCTGCAGCAATCTTTCCGGTGCTTGCCAATACATCCCAGTTTTCTCCGGTCGCACCATTAGTAGCACGAGATTCTTCGTCATAGCTCTTCAGTATCCAAGTTGTGTTATAAGCAGGCGTCGTGCCATCCGACAAGCGAACAGCGCTGATAGCACACTCATACGGAAGACCGAACTGATAGTATTTGCCGGTCGGGTATGAATCCGAGCCGTCCGGGGCGATACGTGTGTAATAAACGTTCGTTGCAGATACATTTCCGCTGATAGCTGCCGTAGCCCATGGCTTGGTACGGAGTACGAGTTTGCCTACCGTCAGCGAACCTTTTATCTCTACTTCCGCACCCGGACATACATAGAGTGCCGCCAAGGCTGCATCACCGGAGATAGTCAACTTACCGCCATAAACATAGACTACACTTTCTGTATCAGTATCAGTACCGCTCAGCGTTGCATTCTCGGCATTGTATATCTGCGGAATCTTATAGTTATGCTGACTCTCTATAACGCCCTCGTCATTCTTCAGTTGGATAAGCAGGTTATCGTTCGGCGTAAGCGACAAGCCGGAGATTGTCAACGTACGTGACTGTGTACTACACTCCGAACTGGTTCTGGTATAATCCTTATTGTTCACATATATCTTCCAATTATTCTTATTTGTTCCTCCTACCGCTTTGAGGTTCGTCACATTGATGGTAATCGAATTGCTTGTCCAATCCACGATATCCAGTTCACGGTCAGCGATCGCTGCCACCCATGTTGCCATATAGGTCGTATTCGCTGCAGGCATAGTAGCAGCAGCTGTACCTCCCGATGTATTCCAACCGTCGAAGGTATAACCAGTCTTCTCAACTACAGGAGCGGTCAACGTAGCACCTTTTGCTACATAGCCGGAAGGTGAACCAGTAGCGTCCACGGGAGCTTGAGTACCGGCAGTGATAACTGTACCGCCGTCTAAGTTCCAAGTCAAAGTATATGCTTCCGCCACCTCGTACATATACGGCTCTTCGCCCTCCAACGGCAGAACATGGTAGTTGGTAGCGCAGTTGGCTTCAAGGTCGGTTTCGTGAACATAGTAGCCGCCTGAGAGAGTAAAGGTTGCATTTGTACCCTTAAACAATTCTTTTGCAGGAGCACTGAACTTGCCACCATTGATGGAACCTGAAACAGTAGCCTGATTGCGGGCATAGACTGCATAGACAGTGCCTCCTGTTCCGTTAGCCGTATAAGTTCCGCTATTAACCGTTATGTCTGCATACGCATATCCATAAATAGCCAAACAGTTGTCGCCTGAGGTTTC
Organism: Bacteroidales bacterium UBA2764; assembly: GCA_002352705.1. Taxonomy (GTDB): domain Bacteria; phylum Bacteroidota; class Bacteroidia; order Bacteroidales; family Paludibacteraceae; genus Colicola. Next base: position 5,464 of record DEIW01000026.1, read on the forward strand.
TGCTTCAACCGTAACATTTGCGAGCGTAGCGATAGCGGTTGATGTACTAGCACCATACACATATATGCCTCGTGCTTTTGTGTCAGCGTTTGCATAGACCGTACCGCCTGTCATCGTGAGATCACCTTGAGCATATATACCAAACGCTTGCGATGTTTCCGGACGCCATGCCTCTACTCGTCCGTCAGACATAGTAACAGACCCTGCGGCCGGACAATATATACCATAGGCACGATATTTATCATCAATGGTAGTACTTGTATTTTTCGCGCATATCGTACCGCCTGCCACATTTAGCGTGCCGTTTGCTACATGGATACCATACGCATAACTATTACCATCGGTGTTTGCTGCAATTGTTGCCGTGTGGTCAATCTTTCCGCCAGTACTGCTATCGGTTATCGTAACGGTTATGCCGGCATTGTTAACTTTCAACACAAAACTTCCATGAACGGTTCGAGTACTCTGAATGGTCTTGCCGTTGAGGTCAAGGGTCATAGTAGTAGTAATATTAGGTCCCGCTGCACTAAAAGTAACATCTTTCAGCATCTTGACCGTCGGATTGGTCTTCCCGTTTGCAGCCGTGATAGCCGTAGCCAAAGTAGCATAATATGTCGTTTCGCCACCGGCGGTGACGGAAGCCACAGCGGCTGTCCATTTCGCAAACAAGGTTGTGGTCCCTGTCACAACATCCGAAGCAAAATCCCATGCGTTGATACATTCTGCTTCTTTGTACCAACCACCAAAGATCCACTCTGCCGCAGACAGAGCAGCAGGCTCTATGACATGCTGGTTCTTAACCACCTCTTGCGATGAAGGAGCTGTACCATGACCGTTGGCATCGAAAGTCACAGTATACACCGGCAGGTCGGAGAAGTGGGCGTAGTAGGTTGCGTTACTTGCTACGAACGGCAATGCTATCTTTGATCCGCCTATTGTCGCTGACCAGCCGTCAAATGTATAAACGGTTGCACCCATGCGGTCTTTGGTAGGCTTAGCACCATCGAACGAAGGAGTTGTTCCATAGGGCACAGTCGGGTCTGTTTCTAAGGTCACCTTGCCGTTCTCCGATTTCCATATTATACGATAGTTGTTGGTGGCGGCAGCGAAATGCGCATAGTACGTTACATCCGCCGTCAGGGCAGGCAAGGGAGCTCCCGTAGCGTATACCAACGCTCCGCCGTCCGTAGTGGACCAGCCGTCAAAAGTGTAAGTGTATTGTGCATCAGCCGTCTTGGTCGGTATTGTGCCATCAAAGACAGGTACTTCGCCGGACTTCAGGCTCGGAGCATAAACCGTCTCACTTCCGTTCTTGAAAGTAGCGGTGTATTTCGGTACTTTCTTCTCGTAGTTATACGTAGCCGTGTAGGTCTGGTCACCACCCACCGATGCAATAGCCGGAGACCAAGCGTCAAACGTGTATGTGTAATAATTATCGTTCGGGCGCGTGGGTGTAACAGTCGGCGCAGACGGGGTTGTACCATAAGCTACCTTTTCCGTTTTCAGTATAGTACCATCATAGTTTGTCCATGTAATGGTGTATTTACGGGTTGTCTCGCTGAACTGTGCCGTGTAGGTAACCGGAGCATTGCTGATGGCGGCAAGTGCCGGACTCCAACCGGTGAAGGTGTATTCCTTGCTTGTTGTAGCTGGTTTGACAGGTGTCTCACCTTCATAGACAGGTGTCTCACCTACTGCCACCAACTTCGTTTCAATCAACGAGCCGTCGTAGTTATTGAAGGTGGCACGGAAGGTAAACTTGTCTGCCTTGAAATAGGCGTAGTAGGTAGTGTTCTCCGTAGCCACGGGCAGTTCCGCGTCTTTGGCAAAAAACTCACCTTCGGTACTACCTTTCGTCCAACCAAGCCATGTGTAGTAGTCGGTAGTGGTTGAGGCTTTGGAGGGACTTGCACTCAAGTATTTCGGGTGTGTGCCATAGAGTACAGTATAATTCGTATTGGTACCATTAATACTCCATGTGACGGTTACGGTAGCTTCCTGCCATCCGCCTACATATTCGTAGTATTTGTACTTACCGTTGTGGTCGGGGGTGACACACTTGTATTTGTTGCCGTCATACGGAGTCGGTTCTACTTCCCACCATACGCAGTCGTTATCTACGAGGAAACGGCGATTTCCGGTTGCAGCATCTGTATAGAGATGGTTGGCATCTTCGATGTTAGAAGATACTTCAACGAATCCTGCAGGGTAAGCGTAGTAATGTTTTACACCGCTTATTTGTTCGACAGAGAAACAACCTTCTGTTGTAACCATTACCCAATGATCGTTCTTGTATATCCATGAACTATTTGCTGCTGTTCCACCAGTGGTTTCGTATGTACCATCACCATTCTGAAGGAGTGCAGGATACGCTGTGGAGTTCCCATTTGCGAGCATATCTTTTATCCCTTTTCCTGAACTCATACCATACATGGCTGTGCATTTGTACATAGTTTTAGTTGTGGAACTCGCAGGTGCCGTTGTTTTATAGATGATTTTTCCCGCATCATCATTAGATGAGTAAATATTGGAATTCCTATAAGCAGTCACTTTGTTTCCGTCTCCTGTTGTATAGAGATTTCCACTTACTTCCAGTTTGCCCTGTACAAACAGGGCTGCGTCAGGAAGATAATTTGGAGCAGTACTCGTACTTAATTGTTTGTACTTCGCCAAACGTGGATTTGTTGTCGCACCAGTTGCAGCTTTCCAACTTGGCGAATAAGTCACAGGATAGTAATATTTACCTGAAGAACCTAATCCCGTACGCCAATCATCACCGTCGTAAAAGACGACGGTTTTACCGGACGCAATTTTTCCCGTTGCTTCCTTTTTGATAATCAATTCGGCTCCCGCATGGAATTCAATATCTCCACCAAGAGTCATTTCTCCATAGTTCAAAACTATACGGAAATTACTAGTGATAGGGAGATAAAAATTCTCAGAGGAGTAACTGTCCAATTTAATTGCTGACATCGAAGCCCCGTTATTCATCGTCCATGTGGTATAGTCAGTTTTGGGGTCATACTCTTTTCTCACCCATGTGTCAGCAGAAGCTTCTTCTTTTACCATCTTGAAGAAAGAAGTCGTGCTTGTTCCAACTAATTCCACATCGTTTGGTGAGAAATAGTCTGTTGATGCAGCTGCAAGTGCTTGTGCTCCGGGATGATAAGTAATTGCACATTCAATATTTTGATATGCGTAATCCGTCATTACAAAGACTTTATAACTTTCATTGTTATATAACTTGAGAGTAGTGTTGCCTCCCTTATACCACCCTAACGATAACATTTCATATGCTTTAGCACCATCCTTGACAGTAATCGTCCCTTTTCCGCAAACAAACCCCCATGCAATAAGTATAGCATTCTTTTCTAATGTAATACTTGCGTTTTCGTTAAGTATAATATACCCAAAAGGACCACGTACTTCACCGGATGAAGTTTGGTCTGTCCTATTTTGCTGTGCACTTGCCTCAATAGTGCCATAAACAGTCATCTTTGCCCCTGAAGCAAAAGTCAATGTTCTATATGGAGAACGCGTTGCATAACTATCAGCTCTGCTTGGCGTAGTTCCTATTGCCGTTGTCTGCCCGTCCTTATACGGCACTAACAACGTAGCCTTTGCGGGCAGGGTATAGTTACCGGCGGGCAAGGTGTAGTTTTTCACCATATAAATGGTGTTTGCCGTGCCGGAGTTCTTGTTCACGAAGTCAAGAGCTTCTTCGAGGGTAGCATAGCCGATAGAGCCAATCTTACATACGGGGTCATTAACAACCGTTTCCGGGCGGACATGGTACTTATAGCCTGCATTAAACTCCGTTCCGGCAGTCAGCGTCTCAACCATATAGCCCTCCGGCAGATACTTGGCGAGGTTGTTGTTATGTACATAGAATCCGCCATAGAGCTGTTGCTTGGCAGCAGCAGCCGTAGCATTGGACTCCGCTGTAGTCGCACTGAATTTTCCGGAGAAAATATTTATCGCAGTAGTACTTCCATCATTAAAGATGGCATAACCGGATTTGACGGACGATACCGTCACATCGGTATTTTCCACATTCACGGAACCGGATATATATAGACCGTATGCATCCGTGCTATACGTTGCATGACCACTTACATTAAAGGTGCAACCTGTTAGGTTAGCTTGCTTTCCTGCTGCTACAAAGATACCACGCAGATAACTACCGGCAGCAGCTCCTGCTGTACTTTGTAATGTTCGAACAGTGAAATCACAATCGGTTGCAGAGAACGACGTTCCTGCGTTCACATAAATACCATAAGCGCGAGTGCCGTTTGAAGTTACGTTAAATGTAGAACCGGTTACATCAATGGTAGAGGTAGCGTTATTCTGATAGAAGCCGTATGCATACAAAGTAGCAGCAGTGGCATTAACTGTACAATTGTTCATTGTGAGCGGCGTCGCACCGCCTTCAAGACGTACACCATAAGCATATTGGTCAGTACTGGTTGCCTCCAACGTACAGTTGGTCAGACTGACAGGATTAACCGTGCTTGTGTAAAGTGCGTATGCACCATTGACGTAAGTGTTATCCGTCAAACCGCGCAGAGTTGCATTTGCAAGAGTTACATTCGACCCTGTATTTGCATATATACCTGCTGCATACGAAGTCTGCGCTGCTGTTAAACCATCGTTGGCCACTTCGCCGATAAACGTACCGCCTTGGGCTTCTAATGTACCGCCACTGACCACTTGCGTTCCTGTTGCCCAACCATTGGCAATTATTGCCGTACTCTTGCCATGGAATGTACCGCCGTAAGTGAGCAGTTTGGCATTGGCTGCCACGTATCCTGCATGAGCAATACGTTGAACAGTGGTAGCAAAGAACGCACCATTACGCACCGCAGCAATACCTGCTTCCACGCGGATAGCATTGGCATCGGTGGCTCCTGACGTAGCATTGAACGTACCGTTCACCACCGCCGTGTAGCCTTTGGTTAAGAGAGCACGTGCCTTGGTTGTTGCAGCTGTAGCGTTATACGTACCGCTGTTGATACCCAGTATCACACCTGCTGCACTCTGAACAGCATAAGCATCAGTTGCTGTAGAAGTGGCATTGACCGTCACACCGTCCAATGCCACATTAGCGGCTGTCGGGTCGCCTGAAGCCGTGGCAGACGAAGACAAGCAGTTGACGCCCACTGCAGTAGCAGCGGCAGTAGCCGTTATGGTACCGCCGGTGACACCCACCATATTGACATCGGCAGGATTGGTCGTTACTTCCAAACCATACGCACCCGTACCGGCTGTGGTCGCCACGAGGTTACCGGCTGTCTGACCGAAACGCGCTCCGGCGGCTATCTTCACTGCCTTGGCAGCTGCCGAAGCACCGGTATTGGTATTCTCTATCTCTATGTCGCCTTTGGTGAGTACCAGCGAACCTTTGTCCACCAAGACAGCAGTGAGTGCCGCAGCAGCATTACCCGTAGCACTTATCTTACCGCCGTTACGCGAGTCATTGATAGTGAGCACTGCGGTAGCGGTATTGAGATAGAAGAGTTTGTTCACCGAACTCGTCAATGTTCCGCTTACCGTGAACGAGTTAAGGTCTATCGTCATCGGCTTCTTGATTTCCAGAGCGGAAGTCAAGCCCTCTACGTTACGGAGAATCTTGACCGTCGGGTTGGTGTTCATTCCGTTCGCTGCAGTGATAGCCGCAGCAAGAGTGGTATATTTGGTATCGCCGATAGAAGCATCGTACGCGGCTAAGGCTTCCGCTTCGGCGGTAAGTGTCAGTGTCTTGCTTGCACCGCCGGCATTGGCATTGGCTGCGAGAGTCAACACAGCACTATGGTCGCCTTCAGCTCCGTTCGGATTGAAGGTATAGTCGATGCTGATTGTTCCGCTGCGAGCATCGGTAGCCGTATAGGTTACGTCATCTACCGTCCATGCACCGCCGCCTGTAACAGAACCGAACGAAGCGGAGAAGTCTTCCACGTCATCCGCCCATTGCACGGGGAAAGTAGCCGTAGCAGACTTCGGCACGGTATTGATGGTTGACATGTGGTCAAACGAACCATCACCGATAATGATATTCGGGAACGATGCTGTTACGGTACAAGTGCCTTTATTATTTCCCACTGCCGAAGTCAATGTGACTACTGCACTTGAAGTACGCGAACGAGAACCGGCAGCCACATTGCCGCCGTATGTACCGTCGCCCTTGAAGGTCACATTGACGGTAGCTGCACCGGCAGAGGTGACACTACCTAAAGCGGCAGTAAACGCACCATGACCTGTAGAACTACTGATAGTAGGTGCTTTTACATCGTTGGCATTATCACCCTTGGTTGCATAAGTAACGGTACACGTATTGGTCGTTGCTGTTGCCGAATTATCTTCTGCGGCTATCGTCGCAGGGGATGCCGTACCGTTGTTGATGGTTATCTCTGCCCAGTTTGCTTGCGCATTGCCCGTAGTGGGACTTCCAGAGGTGGTAGAACTAGCACTTATCGTAGCTGTCGTAGAGGCAGAGTTGGCGTTATTAAAAGAAACGGTAGCAGTACCCGTACTTTTCCAATTAACAAAATAATAACCGGCTACTGTTGGGGTTGCTTGAAGAGAATAGGTTTGAGCCTGAGATGTTCCGTTATTTGTAGCAGAAGTCGCTGTTCCGCTAAAAGTACCTCCTGCTACCACATACACAGTTCCTTTTCCTGTCGGAGACTGTGAGGTCGTCACTTTGGAGTAATAAGTCGTACTTCCCCACGCGTTGCCGATGCCGAGGGAGATAAACAGACCGATGAGCGCTACACGTATTGTTATGCGGTTTAGGTTGATGCGATGAGCACTCGTTTTACATGTTTGAACTAAATTTGTTCTCATATCTTTTTTGTATCTTAAATTATCGTTGTTATTTATCGCTATTCTCCAATAACTGCTTTACTTCTTTATCGAAGTCTGATTCTATCAACTGCGTTTTGTTAAAGATTTCATATTCTTGCCCCGCTTTCTCTTCTGCCTGCGCCTTGGACACGCGCCCTTTGTTTGGCAGAATCTTGAACTTGCGGAATTCCAAGAACTCATTGACGCTATTAGCAAACTGCTGCATCGTAAAAGTATTCTCCTCCTCTATCAAATCCTCAATATAATCAAAGAATCCTGTTACCGCGGATAGCCTGCACGGAGTTTACACGATAGCCAACCGAGATGATCGCATCGAGGTTATAAAAAGCAGTCTCGCTACTCTCGGGAGTGTTGTACAATATGAACGCTATATCTTTTGCCATATATCTAATTCTCTATGCTTATCTCTCGTGCATACGCGGGGGCGTGGGCGCCGACAAAAAGCGGCGCAAAGGTAATGCTTTTTTTTCACATACCAAAGAAATAGGGGTAGAAAAACGCCTATTTTGCCAAAAATGTAAAGTTTATGTGACAAAATGACATGTCAGACACTGCTTTTAAACAACAAAACATTGCTTATTTCCGCAATATCCTACTTTTTGGCTAAAGAATCTGACATATACACATACCACGGGAGAAGCTGCTATGCCGTGTTTGGTACCTCTGTCGTGGAGCCGTTGTGGGGCAGACCTTTTTAGCCCTCGTTGCATAGCCATTGCATAGTCAATGCCTCCTCAACGACTCCTCAATGCCCCTTACAACACCTCTGTAATACACTGAAAACAAGGCTTTTGTAAAATCTTATCTCTTTTAGTCAAAAATTATCAACAAT
>DEIW01000026.1:13229-13376 GCA_002352705.1 Bacteroidales bacterium UBA2764
CTTGAGGTCAACAATTAAAGACCGGTTAGGGGGTGAGAGGGTTAGGGGTGAGAGGGTTAGGGGGTTAGAGGGTTAGAGGAAACGGTATTCGGTTATCTCGTCGAGTTTCTCGCCGGGACGGAGAATGATATTCGGGAAGGAGGGATG
>DEIW01000166.1 GCA_002352705.1 Bacteroidales bacterium UBA2764
AGGGGAGGGATGGGGAGGGGTTTCCTCCTCTCTTAGTCATCAGCGGGGATGATGGTATTGCGTGCGAACTGATGGAAGCCGGTGCAGCAGGACTAATCTCCGTAGCCAGCAATGCTTTCCCTGAAGATTTCCGGCACATCGTGCATTACAAAGATGCTGCTCTCCAAGCCAAATACGCAGAGATGATAAAACTTCTCTTCGCCGAAGGCAATCCGGTTGGCATCAAAGCCGTCCTCGCGCAAAAGGGAATAATTGAGAACCACCTCCGCCTCCCACTTGTCCCTGCAAGCTCGGAGTTGGAAGAGAAGATAAAAAAAGAGCTCGCGTAATTGCGAGCTCTTTTTTTGTTTGTAAGAACTGAGGTTCAAGTCTACTAATCTACTAGTTTGCTAGTTTACTGGTTTACTAGATTAATAGTTTTCTAGGCTACTAGTTTTTTAGTTTACTCTCTCCCTTACTTCGCAGCTTTTTTCTTCTCGTAATCAAGGATTACTTCGATTAAAAAGGCTTACTTCGCAGCCTTTTTCTTCGCCTGGTCAACAACTGCTTTGAAAGCAGCGGGTTGATTCATAGCGAGGTCGGCGAGCGCCTTGCGGTTGATGACGATTCCTGCTTTCTTGAGGCAGCCCATCAACTGGCTGTAGCTCAGTCCTTCGAGGCGAGCAGCAGCGTTGATACGCTGGATCCAGAGCGCACGGAACGTACGTTTTTTGTTCTTACGATCGCGGTAAGCATACTGCAAACCTTTCTCCCATGTGTTCTTTGCTACGGTCCATACATTAGCACGACCACCAAAGTTACCACGGGTGAGCGACATGATCTTCTTGCGACGGTTGCGCGAAGCAACGTGATTTACTGATCTTGGCATTTCTCTTGTCCTTTCACTTTAATGGTTAGTACTTAACGAAGCAGGAGCATCTCACGGATGGAGCGCATGTTCGTCTGATCAACAATAGCAACATGAGTCAAGTTGCGTTTTTGCTTTTTAGTCTTCTTTGTCAGAATGTGACTTTTGTAAGCGTGCTTACGCTTGATTTTACCGGTTCCGGTAAGCGTGAAACGCTTTTTAGCACCGGAGTTCGTTTTTACCTTTGGCATTTTGTTTTGAATTTAAAATATTAATACTAAAGTCTCGGGCAGCCACGCGTACTCAGACGCGATAAAAAGGTAGGCCCTACGACTTGTTTTTGGGCATTGCATCATCACGACGTTGGCTTTGACTGTCGTTTGACCGTCGTTTGACCGTCGGGATTGACAGGTAATTGACCTGTTTTTTGTCCGTTTGACCTGTTTTGTCCGTTATTATTACTTCTGGCTCTTGGGGCTGACGAACATTATCATTCGTTTTCCCTCGAGGGTAGGCACATTGTCGGCTTTACCGAACTCTTCGAGGTCCGCGGCGAATCGTGCGAGGAGCAGTTCGCCCTGCTCCTTGAAGACGATAGACCGTCCTCGGAAGAAGACATAGGCTTTTACTTTGTTACCTTCCTTGAGGAATTCCTGCGCATGCTTGAGCTTGAAGTTGTAGTCGTGGTCATCAGTCTGGGGTCCGAATCGTATTTCCTTGACTTCCTGTTTTTTCTGGTTCGCCTTCGCCTCTTTTTGCTTTTTCTTCTGGGCGTACAGGAACTTCTGGTAGTCAATAACGCGGCAGACAGGCGGATTAGCTGTAGGAGCGATTTCTACGAGGTCGAGATTTTGCTCGTCAGCAATCTTCATAGCCTGTTGAAAAGAGTAGATGCCTTGTTCTACATTATCGCCGATAAGGCGCACTTGCTGGACACCGCGGATTTTGTCGTTGATACGATGCGGGTCCTCTTTAATAACTCGACCACCGCGTGGTCGTTGAGGGATAGTTGCTATAGTTTTAGCATTTAGTAGAAAGTAGAAAGTCGAAAGACCGCTTCGCTCAAAGTCGAAAGTCGAAAGTCGAAAGTCCCTCAGCTACCACTTTCCGGATTAATACTGATGCTTCTCGTGCGGATACAAAATACCCCACCATCGAAAAAGCGGACAAAATTACAACAAATTTCTGACATACGCAAGAAAAACGTATTTTTTTTGAATTTTTTCCATAATTATTTGCGCGCGTGAAATATTTTTCGTATCTTTGCACGCTAATTTGAGAATTTACAGAAAAATCTTAAATACTACATATATGAAAAAGTACATTTTAGTATCGGCAATGCTAATAGCGTTAGCGATGGTAAGTTGCAAAGAGAACCCGTACATGCCTTCTCCGGGTGACAATGACAAGAATTCGGATACAATTCCGGTATTGAAGGCAGACACGAACGGCATCGTGGTAAGTGTGGATAGCGCATATGCGATAGGGATGAAGCAGGCGAATGATGTTCCGACCGGGGAAGTATATAAGATTACTGCTTATATCTCTTCGATAAAGACAGATATTACCACCATCCCTAAGAAATATACAAATATCAATTTCTCTATTCAGGACGGTGGTAAGAATCAGTTGAACTGCCAATTCACGAACTACATCAACAATTATCCGTTCCGCAGCCAGTCCCAAGTGCCGACAGTAGGCTCGAAAGTGACGGTATTGGGAGCCCTATCCAAATATGACGGGACTCCGCAAATGAAGAACGGCTTTATCATGCGTGTAGATTCATTGGCAGCTCCAGCCCAATAAAAAACGAGAAATACAAGATTAAATTATAATAAAAAAATGGCAAGTTTACAAAAAATCAGAAATCATGGCGCATTGTTGATCACCATTGTTGGTCTCGCCATGTTAGCATTTATTCTCGGAGACTTTTTGAACTCCGGTAGCAGTTTCTTCAACCGCAGCCGCGAAAACGTAGGCGTGATAGAGGGTCAGAAGATTCACTACACGGAGTACGAAGCCGCCAAGGAGCAATTGACAGAAGTGTACAAAATCGAGAGTGGTCGTTCGGATTTCGACGAGGACACGTATGCCCAGATCCGCAACCAGGTATGGAACATGCTGATGATGGACTATACGCTGCGTGCCCAGGCAAAAGAAATCGGAATGGACGTCACGGTAGATGAGTTAAGCGAGCTTTGCATCGGCGAGAATCCTCACCAGATTCTCCGTGCCCGCCGCGCGTTCATGGACGAGAACGGTCAGTTCAGCCGCGATGCGGTCAAGAACCTGATTGCCGCCATCAACAACGAGAGCGATGATGCCGAGCAGAACGCCAATCTGCAGCAGGCCAAGACCTATTGGCTGTACTGGGAGAAAGCCGTGCGTATCAGCTACATGCAGGAGAAATATACCGCTCTGTTGCAACATCTGCTGAAGGCTAACTCGTTAGACGCAGAATATGCGTTCAACAGCCGTCAGAACGGTGTGAGCGCCGAGTATGTGATGCAGCCCTACTACACCGTAGCAGACAGTCTTGTAAATGTAAGCGAGAGCGATGTCAAGAAGCTGTACAAGCAGAAAAAAGAGCAGTTCAAACAGACTCCTAACCGCGCTATCAAATACGTAGCGTTCAATATCGTTCCTTCAGAGGACGATTTCAAAGCAGCGGAGACCCTGATGAACAACCTGAAAGAGGAATTCAAGACCACCGAGGACGTAAGTCTGGTAGTGAACACCAATTCGGATATCATGTACGACGGCCGCGACTACTCGGAGGCAGATGTTCCCGCTCAATTCAAGGATTTTGCATTCGGAAAAGACGCCAAAGCGGGTGATTGCACAGAGATTCTCTTTGAGAACAACACCTACTCGATGGCACGTATCATGAAAGCCGGCTATTCTCTGCCGGATTCCGTAGAGCTGAAAGCCATTGTAGAAGGCGGCGAGGATCAGGAGTTAGGTTGGTTCAAGGCAGCAGACCTGCCGAAGAACATTGCCGAGCCGGCTCTGGCAGGCAAACGCGGTGACAAATTCACCGTAGCTCAGGGCATGGGCGAGCAGACCTATGAGATTATGGAAATCGGCAAACCGACGCCGAAAGTAAAACTGGCTGTTTTAGCACGCGAGGTAACTCCGTCCAGCAAGACCTACTCCATCATCTACAACCAGGCAAAGCAGTTCATCGTAAACAACAATAATGCCGAAGCACTGGAGACCGCAGCCCAGGAAGCAGGTATGGCTGTTGTTCCGCAATACAACCTGACGGCGACGACCGACAAAGTAGGCCAACTCAAGAGCAGCCGTCCTATTGTTCGCTGGGCATTTGAAGCCAAAGAAGGCGAAGTAAGCGACGTATTCGAATGCGGTGATCAGTTCATCGTAGCTGCTCTGAGCGAAGTGAACGACGGCGATTACCGTCCGTTGGAGGCAGTACGTGCAGAACTGACTTTCGAAGCAACGAATAACGCCAAAGCCGCTTATATCCAGAAACAGCTGAAAGATGCAAAGAGCATCGAAGAAGCCGCTCAGGTAATGGGTCAGTCCGTTCAGCACATCGATCGCGTGACCTTGGCAGACAGCCGTTTCGGGAATGCCGGCATGGAGCCCACAGTAATCGGCAAGACGATTGCTCTGGGTGAGAACGCGCTGAGCGAGCCAATCCAAGGCAATATGGGTGTTTTCGTAGTAAAGACCGGCAGCGCCAACAATACCGCCGGAGAACTGAACGCAGCAGCAGAAAAAGCCCAGTTGGAAAGCCGTTTCGCTTATCTCCCGTATCAGGCCATCCAGATGGTAGAGGATAAAGCAGAGGTAACCGACAACCGCGCCAATTTCCAATAAACGCGCGCGCGTAATATATATAAGGTGAAA